>JAIQFV010000005.1 GCA_020073085.1 Terriglobia bacterium
AGAAGTTGACTGAAAATGCTGCAAAATGTGTTCACGGTTGAGCCTCCGAATGTGAATTTGCAATCTTCCGGACTGCGAATCCATCATACGTGATGGCTCAACCCCTTTCATTTTAAAAAGCTAATTTGGACAAGAGTGCGATGGAATATAAGATTGGTTAAGTTGTTCACGAGCGGCCTTAAGTTGATCGGCTTCGACCTTTGCCAGCGCCGCGTTCCTCTTATCGACCATTTCCTTCAAAGATGCGGTGTCGTTCTTGAGTTTCTCTACTTTTTCACCAAGAGCATCTGTACGGCCCGATAAACCATTAATCGCTTCCTTGCTTTCTTTGGTAGCCGCCACTGCCTGCTGTTTAACTTGAGCGTCATATCGAGACATAGCCCAGTCACCAAAACGATTGCATCCAAGATACAGAGAAAGCGCTATAAGAACTAAAACAACAAACCTTGTGTGAATCGAAAGTTTCTTAATAAAACCGCATCTTGTAACCGTGATGAAGGCAACAAACCAAGCGCCCATAAGTGAAACATAAACAATTATCCCAACCACCCCGGTTGCCACTAGCGGCACCCACAAAAAAGTAACGAGCAATGCAAATGCTGGCGCGGAGATGAGCCTATATGCAAGTTGCAGAGCCCTCCCCGCAACATCCAACGTTTTGGGGTATTTTGATTCGATCTTGGAATGTAAGTCTTTGTCTGCCTTGAGAAGCCAATCCGCAAGGCGATTACGCCAAATAGCCATAGGGCACACCTTTCCCGAAAGCTGGGAAAGATTCTATCCACGTCTATGCCTTGCGTAAAGTACATAATCGTGGGGAAGGTTTCAGGAACAGGTGTCGGGTGTCAGGTGCCGGGTGCCAGGTCGTAGGGAATAGGGGATAGGGGAAGGAAACCAGAAGCCGGAGGCCAGAAGCCGGAAACCAGAGGCCGGAAACCAGAAGCCGGAGGCCAGAAGCCGGAGACCAGAAGCCGGAGACCAGAAGCCGGAAACCAGAAGCCGGAGGCCAGAGGTCGGAAACCAGAAGCCGGAGGCCAGAAGCCGGAGGCCAGAAGCCGGAAACCAGAGGCCGGAAACCAGAAGCCGGAGGCCAGAAGCCGGAGACCAGAAGCCGGAGACCAGAAGCCGGAGACCAGAAGCCGGAGGCCAGAAGTCGGAAGTCAGACCTGAAAAAAGGGGAATTGTAGGCTTTAAACTTTGAACCTTGAACTTGGAACTTTGAACTGGTTCTCTTGGACTTTGGACCTTGGACTTTGGACTATGTTTTTAAACTTTGAACCTTGAACTTGGAACTTTGAACTGGTTCTCTTGGACTTTGGACTTTGGACCTTGGGCTTTGGACCTTGGACTGTGTTTTTAAACTTTGAACCTTGAACATGGAACTTTGAACTGGTTCTTTTGGACTTTGAACTGGTTCTTTTGGACTTTGGACTTTGGACTTTGGACTTTGGACCTTGGACCTTGGACTTTGGACCTTGGACTATGTTTTTAAACTTTGAACCTTGAACTTGGAACTTGGAACTGGGTTTTTCAGACCGTTTGGTGTGAACTCCGCGTGATCGAGATGCTCCCGTTAGTGGTGCGCAACTCAATCACAGGGCCGCCCTTTCCGAGTTTACCTTCCAGGGAATGTTTTCCCAGGACGCCCTGGGTGGTAATGGGAAAATCGGTACGGACAGAGCCATTGGTGGTATGAGCGGAGAGGTTGGCGTCGACATCGTCGGGCAGTGAAAGCTGCACCGACCCGTTGGTGGTGGACAGCCGGATGCCATCCCCCGCGTAACGCGTAAACGTGGCGGTAATCTTGCCGTTGGTGGTGGAGCCGCGCAGCGACCCGCCGATGTTTTCGGCCTTGATACTCCCGTTGGTGGTCCCCAACCGGATCTGCCCTTCGACGTCGCCGGCTTCGACATGGCCGTTGGTGCTTCTAAGATCCAACCCGATCTTCCGCGGGACGCGCAGGGTGTATTGAACTCCACCTCCAAACCCCATCCGATGCGGGTAGCGCGTCTCGATCCTCAAGTTATTTCCCGAGGTGTCGAAGACCACTTCCAGCCGGTTCAAGTTCTCTTCGGCATCGCGGTTGTCATACCCGTGCGCTGTTTTTATCGCAACAACCTCCACCTTGTCCTGGTCCCAGCCCTCCGCCGTGATTGAACCATTGGTGTTCTCGACCGTGATGCTGCCGCCCGATTTGATGTCAAACGTTTTTGAGATCTCCTGCCGCTTTTCAAACGCCCCCATTTCCGAGCAAGCGGACAAGGTCAGGCCTGCAACAAGCACCAGAGTCGCAAGGCAAAGATTCCGGCAGCGCATAAGCTTCCCCTTTCGGAACATTTTTCGGCTTTCATTCATTGGATCCGGGAGGATTCATTGACTCTCTTGATTGAACCTCCAACACGTAGACGGTCCGGCATGAATCATTCTAACCATAAGGACTTACGTGCGGGAGAGAAAAAAGTTCCCTTTTTCGAGTAACAAAGGATTGCCGCTGTCATCCGGGTTAGGTTGGGCGACGAGACGGGTCCCCCGACGCGGCAAATTTCTTCGCCCTCCCGAAGGTTGTAGCGCTATGATAGGGAAGGAGTCGGGCGATGATTCGTAAGCATTCGGGAGACACCTGGACATTTCATTCACGGGGAAGGCAATGAAAAGCGCCAACATCCAACTCGGCAGGATTTACGGCATTCAGATCGGAGTTGACTACTCGTGGTTCGTCGTTTTTGTCCTCATTACCATGTCCCTGTCGACCCAATATGCAACCCTGCATCCGAAGTGGTCCCCGACGACCCATGTTCTGGTCGGCATTGTCACCAGTCTCCTCTTTTTTGTCACCGTGCTGTTGCACGAGATGGGGCACAGTGTGGTGGCGATTCAGAAAGGGATTCCGGTCCGTTCCATCACACTGTTCATCTTCGGCGGGGTGGCGCAGATTGCCCGGGAGCCCAAGCGGGCGTTGGACGAATTCTGGATCGCGATTGCCGGCCCGGCGGTCAGTTTTGTTATTGCGGTGGCCTGTATGCTGGGCAGCGTCGCCCTCAAGCCGGTCAGCGAAGTGGCGACCGCCGTGCTGACCTGGCTCGGACAGATCAACCTCGTGCTGGCCGTTTTCAATTTGATTCCGGGATTTCCTCTCGACGGGGGTCGGATCCTCCGCGCCATCCTGTGGGGATGGAAAGGGGATTTCAAGTCGGCCACCCGGACGGCCTCCAGCGTCGGTCAATTTGTGGCCTATTCGTTTATCTTTGCCGGCGTCATCACCGCATTGCGGGGAAACTTTTTTAATGGGCTGTGGATAGGGTTTATCGGGTGGTTTCTTCTCAACGCGGCCCAGACCAGTTATCGGCATGCGGCGCTCAAGCAGTCGCTGGCCGGTTTGACGGTCAATGATGTGATGTCCACGGATTGTCCGGTGGTTTCCGGGAGCATCCCGCTGAGTGACTTTGTTCACAATGAAGTGCTGAGAACCGGCCAGCGATGCTTTTTGGTGACCCAGTTTGACAAGTTGGTGGGGATTATTACATTGCATGAAGTGAAGCAAATTGCTCAGTCGGAATGGAACTCTACCCCGGTGGCCTCGGCCATGCAGCCCCTCGACCATCTTTATATGGTCCATCCTTCAGACCCGCTGGTCGGGATCCTGGAGAAAATGACCACGGAGGGGTTCAATCAATTACCTGTGGTTGAAGAGGGGAAATTGGTGGGGATCCTCGGTCGTGACAGATTGCTGCAGTTGATTCAAACCCGCCTGGAATTGGGATGACCCCGGCCCTACGGCGCGCTGGATTCTCCCGCCGCTTTTCCATGGAGCACGTCTCGATAGCCCTCCATCAACCGCCTGGTCAGGGGACCGACCTTGCCTGTTCCGACCGGAATGTGATCAATTTCGACGACCGGCAGTACCTCCATCGTGGTGCTGGTCAGGAAAACCTCGGATGCGGCCTTGAGCTCGGAGACGGCGAGGTCCCGTTCCGCAGTCTTCACCAGACTTTTTCGGGCCAGCAAAAGAACCGCATCTCGAGTGATTCCCTTGAGGATCCGGTGATCCGCCCGCGGAGTGACGAGCTCATCGTTGAGGGCCACAAAAACATTGGTCGAAGTCCCTTCGGTCACCCAACTCTCCCGCACGAAGATGGCGTCTTCCACATGGGCTCGCCGCGCTTTTTCCCTGGCCAGCACATTGGGCAGGAGACCGGTCAGCTTGATATCGCACCGCGCCCACCTCTCGTCTTTCACGGTGATGGCTTTAATGCCGTTGGTCTGGACCGCCTCCTCGACCGGATGGAGTCGCCGTAAGACCATGATGACCGTCGGGGTGATATCCGGGGGGATGGCGTGAGAACGGGGTGCCGCCCCTCGCGTGATTTGAACATAAAGAGTTGCATCCCGTTCATGGCTTTCAGCCAGCATCCGCTCAGCGATCCTCCTGAAATCTGAATCACTCATCGACACTTCGATCTCCACGGAGTGCAAACTCCGCCTCATTCGGTCCAGGTGCTCCTGAAACCCATAAAAACGGCCTTCGACCGCCCGAACCACTTCGTAGATCCCATCGCAGAACTGGAAGCCACGGTCCTCGATCGAGACCTTCGCAGAGCCGTATTCGACAAATTGCCCATTTATCCAGACAAGTGGTTGATTCATGAGGTCAGGGTTGACCCTCCTTTCCACCTCGATCCGGGCTGACCCGATTTGTGCCGTTGGGAACGACCCTTCCCGCCAATGTGCCGCGAACGGGTAGCGAGCAGACTAACGCCAGTGACGCCGTTGTGGCAAGGAATGCTTTTCGAAGGGCACCTCTAAAGGGTCTTGACAACCTCTAGGGTATCCCTTGACGAAACCAACTAGTTGTGGTAGAGTTTTGCGACTTTTACTCCTTATCAGTCTGAACGTAATTATATTGTCAAGCTTGAAGAACAAGCTGCAATCGGTAGTCTATTTCCCGGGCGGCTGAATTCTTACCCTGGGGTTAAGTTAAAGGAATTTATCGTAGGCCGAAGGATACATCACAACAGGAGGAAAACTAATGTTTACAGTAGCTTACGTCTCAGTTTCCGGCTTCATCAACCTCGCAGTGGGTACCTTCCGACCGAGAAGGACTTAGCCTCTCTTCACGAGTTTGGAGGTGCGCCATGAAAATTAGAATCCACACCTCACAGCCAAAGAGGCTCAAGTCGATGGGAGTCAATCTCCTTCTTCCCGCTTGCGCCGTTCGACCTCGTCCTTTCTGGACGAAAAAGTTCCCTTCCCTCACCGCTCTTCTTACCCTTGCACTGGTTGCCACTCTGGCCTTGCCCCAGGTCTGTGTTGCACCGTTGCGCCTGGCCACAGCGCTTGTGGCAGGATCGCCCCAGGCCGCTCGGGCAGTCAACCTGGAGGTGCAGGTACATCGCATCTTCGAGCGTTTTCACATGCAGGTCGACGCTGCCTTGATCCATGAGATGGCCCTCGTGGGGACCTCGAACGATGTCGATCCACGCTTGATTGCCGCTGTCGTTGTCGCCGAATCAAGCGGAGACCCACTCGCCATTTCGAATCAGAATTCAATCGGGCTGATGCAGATCAATGCCAAGGTCTGGGCGAGAAAACTCAATTTTACCCGGAACAATCCCTTTGACCCTGCCACCAACCTTCGGATGGGGGTTGCGATCCTTCGAACATGTTTGGACGAATACCGGGGCCTGGATTCTGCCCTTGCTGCTTACGTGGGAGACCCTGAGTACACCAAAGAGGACACGGCGGCTTATGTTGACCGCGTCATTCGGATCTTTGAGAAGGCTTCGGGTGCCGCAGTCACCCGCAGTCCCGGCATGAGAGTGACCTCGAGGAAGGAAGCACTGCAGACAGCAGGAGGGGATCAGGTACAGCCGGGTGGTTTATAACCATTACAAAATGGAGTTGCGGTGGTGGACGAGAGCCCTTCTCGTCCACTCATCTTGTATGAAGGGGATGATGACGGAGTGGTCTAAGAGGTTGAGTTCGACCCGGTAAGGCCTCCGGCGCGATTGGAAACGAATCGTGGTCCCGCAAAGTGGAGGCCATCCTCAGTCCCGCCACAACGCGATCCCACCCCACAGGCCGGCCTCATTGCTTACTACTTTTGTGTTGGGGGGGAGCTTGACCGAAATGTGTTTTGAATTCCCGCCGCCGAGATAGAGTTTATCGTAGTTGAAAATCAACTGAAGTTCCTGGACGGCTTTCACGAGCCGTTTATTCCATTTCTTCTTTCCCGCCTTTTCAAGCGCTGCGTGGCTGAGCTTCTCCTCGTAAGTTTTCCCCTTGAGAAAGGGATGGTGTCCGAGTTCGAGATTAGGGACGAGCACTCCATCCACAAACAGGGCCGAACCGACACCGGTTCCGAGGGTGATGACCATCTCCACCCCGCGGCCCGTGATCACGCCGAAACCCTGGACGTCGGCATCATTGGAGATTCGAACCGGTCGGCGCAGCTTTTGGCGGAGTGTTTGTGCCAGATTGAAGTTCTTCCAGCGCGGCCCAAGGTTCGGAGCGGTAAACACAACCCCCTCCTTCACGACCCCCGGGAATCCCACCGACACACGGTTGAATTTCCCCTGCTTCTTAGCCAGTTTCTGGATTTCGGCCACCACGGCGGCCGGTGTGGCCGGCTGGGGGGTGGGGACCCGCGCACGTGAAGTCAGGCTCTTCCCTGCTTCATTCAGAACCTCTGCCTTAATACCGGTCCCGCCGACGTCGACCACCAGGGTTCGAAGCGGCTTCACGGCCGTCTTGGCGTGAGCGTCCTGGATTGGGACAAGGGGAGTTTCATCCGGAGCTGAGAGGGCCGCCGGGTTTTCGGGTTGTTCTTCAGCGGGGTCAACCGGACCGGCACTGAGGTCACCGGAGGGTGTCAGCACCACGGCAGCGTGATCTGCCTCGGGATCATTTTCCATCAGAATATACTCCTTCGGGTCGGACCAGCCGACGCGCGCACTCTTGTCAGTAGGAGAGAAGTTTCTTGATTCCGGCTCGCATGTCGTCAAGGGAAGGGAGGACCGCCGCCTCAAGATTAGGGGCAGCCGGTGCAAAGCAGTCCTTCGCTCCGAGTCGGATCACAGGTGCATCCAGGTGCTCGAAACAGTTCTCGGCAATTCGAGCAACCACCTCGGCGCCAAATCCCATCGTGAGCGTGTCTTCATGTCCCACAAGGACCCGGTTGGTTTTCCGGACACTGGAAAAGACGAGTTCATCATCCATCGGGACGATGGAGCGAAGATCGATCACTTCAACTGAGATGTTCTGTTCTTCCAGTTCTTTGGCGGCCTCGAGGGCCAGGTACACGGTTGATCCCCAGGTGACGATTGTGAGATCCTTCCCCTCCCGACGAATCCGGCCTTTCCCAAAAGGGATCAGGTAGTCCGCGTTGGGCTCCAGGGTCTTCGCTTGAACACGGCGGTAGAGGCCCTTGTGTTCGAGGAAGATCACGGGATCCTCAGACCGGGCCGCCGTCTTGATAAGCCCCTTGGCGTCCTCGGCACAGCTGGGGTAAACCACATACCATCCCGGCGTATGGGAATACAGGGTTTCGACGCAGGTCGAATGCCAGGGACCTCCCTTGATGTATCCGCCACAGGCGACGCGGATGACCACCGGACATTGCCATTCGTTATTGCTGCGCCAGCGAACCGTCGAAATCTCATTCCGGATTTGCATGAATGCCGGCCAGGAATAGTCGGCGAATTGAATCTCCACGATGGGTTTATAGCCATTCAAGGCCATCCCGCCTGCCACCCCGATGATGGAGGCTTCGGCCAGAGGGGCGTTTTCCACCCGTCCGGGAAAGGCGGTCGTCAAGCCACGCGTGACGCCAAACACGCCGCCCTTGGGATCGGCGATATCTTCTCCCCACATGACGATCTTGGGGTTTCGGGTCAACTCTTCGTGCAACCCCGTGTTGATTGCCGTCACCATATTCACCGGCTCGTCACTCACATAAACGGGAATTGTCTCTTCGGTCACAACAGGCTGGTCGCTGAAGATGTGTGCCATCACCCGGGACGGGTCCGGCAGGGGGGACTGGTCGGCGGCGTCGGCCTCCGCATTCACTTGTTGCTGGATTTCCGCGCGGATCGCGGTGAGTTCCTCCTCCGTCAGAATCTTATTTTTGAGGAGGTACTTTTCGGTCTGCAAAATCGGATCGCGTTCGACGAGCTGATCCAGTTCCTCGGCGCTACGGTACTTCTTCTGATCGTCCGAGGAGGAGTGAGGATCCATGCGGATGACCTGGGCTTCAATCAGCGCCGGCCCCCGGCCGGCTCGGATGCGCTCAATAACGGGCGGGACCGTCTGGTACATCGGCTCGAACCACGTGCCATCCAGATCGAACGTGGGCATTCCAAATCCCCGGGCGACGCGATGAATCTCAGAAATCGTTTGAGTGTCCTGTGGGACACTGATGGCATACCCATTGTTCTGGATCACAAACAGGACCGGGAGTCGCTCTCTCGCCGCCCAGTTCAACGCCTCGAAAAATTCGCCTTCACTGGTGGCGCCTTCCCCCGAGGAGACGTAGACGATGGCGTCTGAACCGTCCATGTGCAACGCCCTCGCCAGCCCGACGGCAGGCAAATATTGAGTTCCCGTGCAGGCGGTCTGAGAAACCAGGTGGAGGTCGCGAGAGGAAAAATGCTCCGGCATATTTCGTCCTTCGGAGCTCGGATCTCCCGCGCGTCCAAGCATTCCCAGGAAGATGTCCTTGATGGGCATCCCCAGACCGACTGCCACCGCCTTCTCCCGGTAGTAAGTGAAAAACCAGTCATGCCGGGGTTTGAGCAGCATCGTCATCCCGATCTGAACCTTTTCATGCCCTCGCGTGGACGCATGAAAGGAGACCTTGCCCTGCCGCACAAAGATCTTCACGCGCTCCTCAATGTAGTTGACGGTGATCATCTTGCGATACAGTTCGAGGACCAAGGGTCGGGGGACGATTTCCGTGCTTTTCTCGATGACTTCCATTCGACGACTCCTCCCCATCAGGAAGAAAAGATCGCGATTGGCAATTTTTTCCTCCCGTGTCTGCCCGGGATTCCGCTTTCACTTAAAGCGTCGTTTGAAACAAATCCCTTTGAGTCTTCGTTACATTCCGTAATTTCGCACAAAAAATCGTTTCTGTCGAGAGGGGGCTCGGCTCGCCCGAACCTGGCAACCATGAGAGACACTTCGAGGAGCAAAGATAAGTTGAATCTGAATTCCGAGGTTAAGGGCGGCAACTAAACGTTCGGCTCTTCGATTCAAATTGATTGGGATAGAATGTGGGAACCGAATCTTCCTCCGACATTGATCATCGCCTTCAACCTCGGAATTCGGGTTGAATCGAGGAATAGAGGGGCTACAATCCCCAAGGACGCTGCATAGATAAAGTGAGAGCGGCTGAATTCAGTCGCTGATGGAATTATTTCGAGGTTTTGTATCGGTGATAAATTTAAAGATGGGCTGCGTTCGGAATGGGAGGAAGAACGAGCCCATCTATTGAATTAAATTCCCCCAAAAGAAAAAGGTGAGAATAAGTTTTCAAAGAGGTGTTACCAGTGCCTCCTGTATATCACTAACCGGGAAAGAATGCAAGGGGGTGATTTGAACTGTTTTTATACCCCCCCCGGATCACCGTTTTTTTAACCATTTCCGGGAGGGTGTGTTATCTTGACTGGAAGACATACGGGACAAGGGGTTTTGGCCAGGCAGGGGCGGGCCGGGAGCTCGTCCATGGGCTTTGGGGAGGTAGTTCGGCCGCAGACAGCACCATGAAACAATGCAGAGGGCAGGGAATGCTGGAAGAATACACCGAAAGGTCCATGTTTTCATGAAAATGAGGCGAATGGGACGAACCGGGCTGATGGTCTCAGAGGTGTGCCTTGGAACCATGACGTTTGGCGCGCAATGTGACGAGAAGACCTCCTTTGCGATTATGGACAAGGCTCGGGATTGGGGGATTAATTTCATTGACACGGCCGATATGTACCCTCTGCCCCCCACCCTCGAAACGGCGGGGCGCACCGAGGAGATCGTTGGAAAATGGCTCAAAGGCAAGCGCCCTCAATTCGTGGTCGCCACCAAATGCCGGTTTGCCATGGGGCCGGGGCCTAACGACGTGGGGCTATCCCGTAAGCATATCTTCAATGCCATCGATGCCAGCCTGAGGCGGCTTCAATGTGATTACATCGATCTTTACCAGGTTCATGCGCCGGACCCCATGACCTCGATTGAAGAAACGCTCCGCGCTTTGGATGATCTAGTCCGCTCGGGGAAAGTCCGATACATTGGCTGTTCGAATTTCAGCGCGTGGGAACTGGCGAAGGCGCTCTGGACCAGCGAGCGGTTGAATCTGGCGCGCTTCGAATGCTTTCAACCGCGTTACAATTTGCTCTTTCGTGAGATTGAGGCCGAACTGCTGCCGATCTGCCGGGAGGAGCGACTGGGGGTGATTCCTTACAATCCCCTGGGGGGCGGGTTCCTCAGTGGAAAATACAAGAAGGGCCAGTCCCCGGTTGAGGGGACTCGTTTCACGCTGGGAAAGTCCGGCGAGATCTACCGCGAACGGTACTGGCACGACGCCCAGTTTGACTCGGTCAGCAGGCTTCAGGATTTTCTGGAGAAGAAGAACAAGCCGTTGATTCATGCGGCCCTGGCGTGGGTGCTCGCTCAGGTGGGGATTACTTCAGCCATTGTCGGTGCCACTCGCCCCGAACAACTCGACCAGTCACTCCCCGGCGTCGACCTCGACCTGGACGCCGAAGATCTCGCCGCCTGTGATGCGGTGTGGTATCAGTTGCCCCGTGTCCGTCCCGGAGCGGGGTCTGTGAAACTGACTCGATGAAACCCCGGATTCTTTGAAAGGAGCCTCCATGCGATTCAGGGCCCGTTGGATCGTTTTGATTCTGTTTGTCCTCATTCTCTTCGTCATCCCCTTTTTTGAAACCGCTGTTCGTTTGGTTACGGATTGGTGGTGGTACCAGGAACTCGGGTACGGCATTGTCTTCGAACGAGAGCTGGCCACAAGTTTGATGTTAGGGGTGGCCTTCGGCGTCATTTTCTTCTTAAGCGTCTATTTGAATGTCTGGCTGGCGCGACATCACGCGGTGGGAGAAATCGATTTGGACAACCCGATCTGGAGGAACTTCCCTTACTATGAGGCACTGAAGACGCTCCTGACCCGATTCTTGTTTGTGGTCCTGGTTTTGCTCGCAGTCTTCTTTGGAGTGTGGGGAGCGAGTGAGTGGCAGGAATACTTGAGTTTCTCCAACGCAACGAGTTTCTCCATCCCCGACCCCCTCTTTCATCGGGACATTGGATTCTATGTTTTTCGCCTGCCCTTTTACCAATTCCTTCAGGCCTTTGCCATGGCCACGCTGGTCATTGCGTTCATCGTGTCCGCCCTGATCCATCTGATCCAGGGAGAGCTTTCCGTGGTGCGCCGCGGCGTGCGCTTGGAGCAGCGGATGCGTGCGCATTTGCTCTCCCTGCTCGCTCTCATCAGCATTTTGTTCGCTGTGAGTTACCAGTTCGATGCGTGGGGCCTGCTTTATTCGGCGCGCGGCGTGGTGTTCGGGGCCAGCTACACCGATGTGCATGCCGATCTTCCCCTGATCCGTTTTCTGACAGGGGCTTCGGTGTTGACCTCCCTGCTGGCGGCCTTCCAGATCGCACGGCGGGGTTACAAGTTCCTTTTGACAGGGGTGGGGCTCATTGTAGTGGGGATGCTTGGCCTGGCCTTCTATCCTGAACTGGTGCAGAAATTCGATGTCGTGCCAAACGAGATTAACAAGGAACGGCCCTACATACAGAATGTCATTCAATACACCCGTCAGGCTTACGACATTCAAAACGTGGATGAACGCGAGTTTCCTGCCGAGGATAATCTGACGGCCAAAGATCTGAAGAAAAACGATCTCACCATCAAGAATATCCGCTTGTGGGACCATCAGCCCCTGTTGGCTACCTATGCGCAATTGCAGGAAATCCGCACTTACTACGACTTTGTGGATGTCGATAACGACCGGTACACCGTCAACGGGGAATACCGGCAGGTCATGCTCAGCCCCCGGGAACTGGCCTCTGAGAATCTCCCGAGCCGGAATTGGATCAACGAACACCTCACCTACACCCATGGGTACGGACTGTGCCTGGGTCCGGTCAATGTGGTCTCCGGCGAGGGACAGCCGGAGTTCTTTATTAAGAACATTCCTCCTGTTTCAAATATCAACATGACCGTGACCCGGCCCGAAATCTATTACGGGGAACTCTCCGGCAGTTATTGTTTCGTCAACACCACTTCTCCGGAGTTCGATTACCCGTCCGGCGAAGAGAACACGTATACGAAATATGAAGGCAAGGGCGGGATTCAAATGAACGGAATCCTGAAAAAGATACTCTTTGCCCTCCGGTTCAAGGAAATCAAGTTCCTGCTGGCCAACGACATCACCCGGGACAGCCGCCTGATGTTTTACCGTCGAGTGGTCGAGCGGGTCGAAAAGGTGATTCCCATGGCCCGTGTGGACCGCAATCCTTACATGGTGATTGATAACGGGAGGTTGTACTGGATCATCGACGCCTACACTACAACGGCACAATATCCTTATTCGGAGCCCCGGCCGGAGGTGGGAAACTATATCCGCAACTCGATCAAGGCGGTGGTCGACGCCTACAACGGCGACGTCGAACTTTATGTCAGCACACCGGACGACCCTCTGATTCAGACGCAGATGAAAATCTTTCCGGGGGTATTTCATCCCCTCAACATGATGCCCCCCTCCCTGCAGGCTCACATCCGGGTTCCCGAATATATCTTCTCCGTCCAGGCTTCGCTCTATGCGACCTACCACATGACCGATCCGCAGGTGTTTTTTAACAAGGAGGATTTGTGGAAGATCCCGCGGCGTGTCGTCGGAGGGCAGGACCAACCCATGGAGCCCTACTACACCATCATGAAACTGGCGCTACCCCGGGAGGTGAGCCAGGCGGGCACTTTCCGCGGAGAGGAGGAATTCATCCTCATGGTCCCGTTCACGCCCTCCAAGAAGGACAACATGATCGCCTGGATGGCCGCGAGGTGTGACGCGCCCAATTATGGAAAGCTAGTGGTATACAATTTCCCTAAGCAAAAACTGGTCTATGGCCCCCAGCAGATCGAGGTGCGCATCGATCAGGAAACAGAAATCTCAAAACAACTCACCCTGTGGAACCAGGGTGGCTCCACCGTCATCCGCGGGAGCCTCCTCGTCATCCCGATCGAGAAATCCCTGCTTTATATCCAGCCGCTTTATCTTTCCGCGGCACAGGGGGGGAAGATTCCCGAACTGAAACGGGTCATCGTGGCCTACGGGAACACGATTGCCATGGAAGAAAATCTGGAACTGGCCCTCGGCCGGATTTTCGGCGGCGCGCCTAAAGCGGAAGTGGCAGCGGCCGGCGCCGTGACGCCCCCTCCCGCAGCCCCGGCGCCCTCGTCCTTCAATCTGGATGCGGCCATCAAGGATGCCGCCGACGCTTACGAGCATGCACAACAGGCGTTGCGCAATGGCGATTGGACGGCCTATGGGCAGGAGATGAAGAAGCTGGAGTCAGCCTTGAAACGACTGAGCGAGAAGAAATAGTGGAACCTGCGCCTCAGTGTCCCTGCGGTTTACTGAATGTTTATTTGTGCAAGAAGACTGATCAAGGCACCATGGTTCGCTAAGTGAATTGCCTATGGATTCGCTCCAGAAGAGACTGGCTGAGGCATCTGAGCTGATAAAGTCCTCCAAGTGGCTGGTGGCCTTTACCGGCGCGGGGATCTCCACCGAGAGCGGATTGGCCGACTTCCGAAGCCCCGGCGGCGTGTGGGATCGGCATCGGGTCGTCACGTTCCAGGAGTTTTTGAGGGATCATGAGGCCCGCGTTGCATACTGGACGATGAAAAGGGAGTTTTACAATGAATTTCGGAACGCAAAGCCCAATAAAGCGCATCTCGCGTTGGCGGAACTGGAAAGAACAGGGAAGCTGAAGGCCGTCATCACCCAAAACATCGATGGGCTTCACCAGGCCGCGGGCAGTGCGCCCGGGATTGTGATCGAGCTTCATGGAACCAACCGGAAGGCCCACTGCCTCGATTGCGGCACCGAATGGCCCTTCGAGGAAGTCCAGGTCAGACTGGAGGCCGGCGACCTCGATCCGAAATGCAAGCTGTGTGACGGGCTCATCAAGCCTTCCACGATTTCCTTCGGTCAGGCCATGCCTCAGGCGGAATTGACGCGGGCCTATGAGTGTGCGTCAAAGTGCGATCGGCTGCTCATGATCGGCTCCTCTTTACAGGTGGCCCCTGCCTCTTCAATCCCTCCGTTGGCCCATGAATCGGGTGCAAAACTCATCTTCATCAACCGCACGAAAACCCCGTGGGACCAGATTGCCGCAGTCACCTTTCAAGAAAGTGCGGGGGAGGTGATGGACGCCCTGGTGGCGCGCTTCCGGGGGGACTCGCCGGGAGGAGGTCCGGCTCGTAACTGCGTCCGGTCGTAGGAAGACATTCAATTTCGGATTGCAGATTTCGGAATGCGGATTGCGCCCCGCAGGAGGCGCGGGGTTTGCGCTACGCTTCGAGATTGCGGAATGGAAGTGCGCCCCCGCGTCCTCAAGTGTGGGCGTCAGTGGGCCCCCCGCGGCGCATGGCCCCACCCGAGCGAGATGGGGCTTTCGGGTCCTTGAATGCGGGACGCGCAAGAGATCCTTATTGATGGGTGTAACTTCGAGATTCCAGCCGTTGGACCACAATCTCTCTCCCTGAAGGTGACACAACGATGTCCACTCGCGCTGCCTCGCGAGTCGGTTCAGCCACCAGCTCTAAAGCCCAGTTCAAAGTGATTAATGTGCCGGCAAAACTGTAAGGACCATCAGGGAGCACAAAGCGAAATTCGCGGCGTCCCTCCGGCTCCGGGTTTTCGAAACGAATGTTCTCCACAATCCCGGTATCGGAAGTCCCTCTTCCCTTGGTGTACCAGAAGAGACGAAGCTCGAACGTCTTCAGGGACTGGTCAAGGTACCAGGAGACCGTTCCCGCCACCTCCTCACCCGGCAGAAACCGGGTCTTGTTATCTCGCGGTTGAATTGTGAGTGTGTTCACTGGGAGGACCTCCCGGGGGAATTCATGGGCAGGACCGCGATGGGAAACTCTTCGTCAAGATCCGGCCAGCGTTCGATGTCTCCCCGCACACACAGCAACCAGACAATCTTATTATGGGCGCTTTCAAAGGAGGGGACCGTGTCTGGCGGGACCGTGATCCGGGCGGTTCCATGGGTCATGTATCCCGGGGTCTGCGTGTCGATGGCATCGATTCGGGCAAAGGCCTCCTTGTCGGTGTGGGTGGATTTGCCGCTTGGATAGGTAGCTTCCTCTCTGCCCTCGAGGTAAATGCAAAACCGCCGGATCCGGTCAGCTCGTCCGGTCACTTCCCATTCCAACTGGGCCGATCCTCCCAGCGGGATTGCGCCGGGGCTGACTGTAAGTTTCGGCCGGGGATTGAAAAGTGCCAGGAAGAAATAACCCACGCCCACGATCGTTCCCAGTCCCACGAGCACAAATGGAATCATGAAGAGCGTCAGAGACCAATCGGGTGATCCCCCACGCCATGTCTTCCATGCCTGGAAGATGAAAACCGAAATGATACCGTTCCAGAAAGCTGAGAAGAGAATGATCCCCAGCAGTTTTGCGATGGGCGATGCCTGGGGTTTGAGCGTCAAGGGTTCGGAAGAGGACGCCGGGCTGAGAGGACTGGATGCGGACGGGGTCTGAATTCGAACCTGTACAGAGCGAGACAGCCAGGGCGTCTGAGGCGAGGCAGCGTTCCTCCTGTGCATACGGCGAACCGCGCAGGTTAAGCCCACTCCGCCAATCACCAGGAAAACCAGCGGTATGAGTCCAAAATATAATTCTGAAGTAAACCCGCGCTCCAGAACGGCACTGCGAGGGTCGTCGGGGTCGACGAAACAGATGGCTTGCTGTCCCGGTCGATAGGATCGGACAATCTCCCACTTCTTCTCGAAGCCGCCGCTCGAGCCCTGGAAGAATTGGTAGCGGGTTGAAACATACTGGCGCCCCTCAACCCCGTAGGCGTACCGGATGTCCACACTGTACGTGGTGCCGCCTTTGCTGCCGCGATGGCTTGCGACCCGACTCGATATCACCACGCACGGTGTTTCAATCCAACTCTTCGCTTTCACGACGTGGAGGATGGGGCCAATCAGGAGGACATAAGCGATCCCGCCCCCCACGAGAAGAAACATCCCGAACACGAAAATCTGGATTGAAGTTCCGGGATCTCGAAGGGCCTTCTCGGAAATGGATGTTTTCGGCGATTCGATGTTAGCCATGCGTCAATCCTCAGTAGTCCCTCCATTCCGTTATTTGTGCTCTCCGGCCATTTTATCCTAATCCGGAACAGCCGGGACCTAAACCGGATTTTATTAGGAATCCAGGAACCCGGGGAATCGGTCGTCGATGGAAGGCCCGCCGCGGCGGGATCATCCCATTCTCTACCGATGAAAGGTTTTTAACTTCCTGTATTCCTGGCCTCCTAATGATAATTTCTTTTGCTCTTGTCGGCACAAATTCTATTGATAATTTTCTAATCCTGACGTTTGTGAGATTGCCAGTCAGTAGGGATTCCTTAGAAACTTGAACCTGCATTCGGAATTCTTAATGAAGGCGAAGAGGGCAGGCGGCAGGCACCTCAGGGCATATCTGGTATCCGCCTCCACTTGACAGTTTGACAAGTAGATATCATTATGATATATATCTGATATCATTTCGAGGAGGAGCTATGATTCAGGAAAAAGAGTATCGCGGGGTAACGGGATGGTTGATGCTTGCCATCCTTCTTTTGCTGCTCGGGTTCTTGATCTACGGGCTGATCGGTGAAGTGCCCAGGGGAGAAGTGGCCCTCATCCTGGCCTACACGGCCGGTTTGATCGTCGACGTCGTGCTTTTAGCCGGCCTCTTCATTGTCAACCCGAACGAGGGGAAGGTCCTTCAACTCTTCGGGAGCTACAAGGGGACCGAAAAGATCCCGGGCCTTCGATGGGCCAACCCTTTTTACAGCAAGAGGCGGATCTCGCTGCGGGTCCGGAATTTTGAAAGCGGGCACCTCAAGGTTAACGACATCGAGGGCAACCCGATTGAAATTGCCGCGGTGGTGGTGTGGAAGGTTGTGGACTCGGCTGAAGCCTGCTTCGTGGTGGACAACTACGAGAATTATGTCCAGGTGCAGAGTGAGTCGGCGTTGCGGAATCTCGCGACAGCATACGCCTATGATTCCCACGACGAGAAACTGATGTCGCTCCGCGGGCAGACCAACGCCATTGCCGAACATTTGAAGCAGGAAATCCAGGACCGCCTGACGAAGGCCGGGGTGGAAGTCATCGAGGCGCGGATCAGCCATCTGGCCTATGCGCCGGAGATTGCCGCGGCCATGTTACAGCGCCAGCAGGCGGGCGCCATCATTGCCGCCCGTCAGCGCATTGTCGAAGGCGCCGTCAGCATGGTGGAGATGGCCCTGGATATGCTGGCCAAGCAGAAGATCGTGGAACTGGATGAAGAGCGCAAGGCCGCGATGGTCAGCAATTTGCTGGTGGTGTTGTGCAGCGAGCGCGGCACCCAGCCCGTCGTGAACACCGGATCGCTCTACCATTAATCACCGTGGCCGAACGCAAATCATTTCTCTTGCGCATGGACCCGGCGGTGATGGCGGCTCTTGAGCGCTGGGCCGGCGACGAACTGCGCAGCCTCAACGGGCAGATTGAATACCTGTTGAGGCGGGCGCTTCAAAAGGGCGGCCGCCTGCCCGCTCCGGATGGACGACCCAAACGCCGTGAAGAGGGAAGACGCGGATGAGCCGTAAGACTTGAACACCCTGACGGCAGCCAGGATGATGTGAATGGCCGCCCCCGAGGATTGTACAATCTATCCAATTTGAGTATTGCTGATCTGTATTAAATCGTATATAATCGGCGATCTGATCGGTATCGAGGGCGCAGTCCTCTTTGGGAGGGGTCATGGAGCTACTTAAACTTCAAGAGGCGGCCCAGCTCTTGAGCGTCAGCTATCCCACCCTGAAGCAATGGATTTATCGACACAAGCTCAAGTCCGTCCGGACGCCCGGCGGTCATCACCGTATTCCCCGGACCGAGATCGACCGGATCACGGGGAGCCGGCCGAGCTCGAAATCCGGGGGTCGCCGGCCGACGGGATTAAACGCCATCAGCGGGCGCAATAAGCTCCTGGGAACGGTCACCGACGTGGTGTTCGACGGACTGCTCGCGCAGGTCACCATCAACGTGGGGGGACAGCAAATCACCTCCATCATTACTCGAAATGCCTGTAGAGATCTGGGGCTGAAAAAGGGCGTCCGCGCGATTGCACTCATCAAAGCCACCGAAGTCATGGTAATCCGGGCTTGAATTCATCCGTGTTCGTCACCCATCCCACTGGACCATGAAAAGTACCGGCATCAAGCGGGCGGCTTCGCTCAGTCTACTGGTGATCTTGATCGTCGCGTTTTTCTGGGTGCGGGCCACACGTCAATTCAAGCCGGGTCATCAACGAAACGCCTCCTCCCTCAGCGTCTTTGCGGCGGCGTCGCTCAATGAAGCCTTCACCCAGCTCGCTGAAGTGTTCGAGGGTCAGAATCCCGGCCTGCGTGTTGAATTGAATTTTGCAGGATCGCAGCAACTCGCCTTGCAGATCGAGCAGGGCGCCCGGGGCGATGTTTTCGCGTCCGCAGACGAACGGTGGATGGAAACCATTCGCCGCCAGGGCTTGCTGGCATCGAGCCCGCAGGTTTTTGCGCACAACACGCTCATTGTAATCATCCCCCGGTCAAATCCGGCCCGCATCGTAAATCTTCAGGACCTGGCCCGGCCCGGTGTCAAGCTGGTCCTCGCCGCTGAATCCGTTCCGGCAGGACGTTACAGCCGGGAAGTCTTGAACAGGCTTTCTTCCCCGACCGGGTTCGGCCCTGGATATGCGCCGTCCGTGTTGAAGAACCTGGTCTCGAGTGAGGAGAATGTGAAAGAGGTTCTTGGCAAGATCCAACTGGGCGAAGCCGATGCCGGGATGGTGTACTCCTCTGACGTCACTCCCGTCAATGCTGAATGGGTCCGCACGCTGGAGATTCCCAAGGGCGCCAACGTCCAGGCCAGCTACCCGATCGCCCCTCTCAAATCCGCTTCAAACCCGCGGGCGGCCGGGAAGTTTATGGAACTGGTTTTCTCTCCGCTGGGACAGTCCATACTGCGCGAGCATCACTTGATGCCGACTAGCGAACCATTGAGGAGGACCCCATGAGTCATACGTCCGATGCTTTCGCTCTTTTCCGGCCCGGGCGCAAGGGGATGGGGATTTGGAGAGTTGCGGCAGTGCTTGCCTTGGTCCTCCTCCTCGTCCTGCTCGGACTTCCTCTCCTAAGTCTTCTCTTGCAGGTGCCTCCAGGCGAACTCTTGGCTCGCATGGGCGCGCCGGTTGTGATGACGGCATTGCGGCTCAGCCTGATTACCTCGGTCATCTCGGCGTTTGCCGTCGTTGCGCTGGGGCTTCCTGTGGCCCTATTGCTCGCCGCGAGAAAATTTCCCGGCAAACGCGTTCTGGAGGTAGTCATCAACCTGCCCATGGTTTTGCCGCCGACCGTCGCCGGATTAGGGCTCTTGCTCGCCTTCGGCCGCTCCGGTCTCGTTGGGCGGGTGCTGGCCTTCGCAGGGATAAGTATTCCATTCACTACGGTGGCGGTGGTTCTAGCTCAGACCTTTGTTGCGGCGCCGTTCTTCATAAACACAGCCCGCGCGGGATTTGAGTCCATCGAACCCAGATATCTGCAGGCCGCGGCGACCTTACGGGCGTCGCCGGTGTACGCATTCTTTCACGTGGTCCTCCCCTTAAGTTTTCATTCGCTGGTGGCTGGGGCAGCCATGAGCTGGGCGCGGGCCCTGGGGGAATTCGGGGCGACCATCACTTTTGCGGGCAACATGCCGGGACGGACGCAGACCATGCCGCTCGCGGTCTATATCGCCCTTCAAACCGATGTGCAATCCGCCGTGGCGCTTTCTGTTATCCTACTGGCCGTTTCATTTGGACTCCTCTTCGTCCTCCGGACCATGGTTGTCAATCCGGGCAAGTGAGGAAGCAGTGCTGGTCGCCGAATTTTCAAAACAGCTGATCCCGTTCCAGGTCGAGGTTTCGCTCACGGCTGAACCCGGAAGCACCTTTGTATTGGTGGGGGAAAGCGGGGCGGGGAAGACCACGATCCTGAATGTCCTGGCGGGACTCGTTCAGCCGGACCGAGGTCGAATTAGACTGGAAGATCTCGACCTTTTTCACAGTGAGCGCGGGATTGCCATGCCGGCGAACGAGCGGCCCATCGGGTACGTGTTTCAAGATTATGTTTTGTTTCCTCACCTGTCTGTTTTTGAAAACGTGGCATTCGGGCTTCGGGCGCAGGGACGGGGCGAATCCCAAGTTCGCCGCGAGACCCGAGGGATCCTTGAACAGTTGGGCATTGATGACCTCGCCGCCAGAAAGCCGCGCGAGCTATCGGGCGGGCAGAGGCAGCGGACTGCGCTGGCTCGGTCGCTGGTGTTAAAGCCGCGCCTCCTGCTGCTGGACGAGCCGCTCTCCGCCATCGATCTCCAAACCCGGCGTGAGGTGAGGACCGAACTTCGCCGTATCCTTGCCAATCTTCCTTGCGTCACTTTATTCGTGACGCACAGCCCGTTTGAAGCCATGGTGTTCGGGAATCAAGTGGGGGTGGTGGACCATGGTAAACTTATCCAGGTGGGGGACCGCGATGAACTGCTCCGACGGCCACGCTCCCGCTACGTGGCGGAGATCATGGGGGTGAACCTTTTCAAGGGCCGGGTCAGCTCGCGAGACGCGACGGGTTTGGCTGAAGTTCAAACCCCCAATGGCGTTGTCCACACCCTCAGCGAGGTCCTCAGCGACGAGATCTTTATCACCGTCGATCCTCGGGAAATCACCTTGCACCCCCTCCCGCCTTCCGGCACGGCGCAGAATGTCTTTAACGGACCCATTCTCGAGATGGTCCCGGAGCCGCCGCAGGGCGAGCGTGTACGGATTGTGCTCGGCACCCAACCTCCCCTGGTCGCCGAAATTACCGCTCACTCGGTACACACCCTTGGCCTCCGGGAAGGCTTGAGCGTCTTCGCCAGTTTTAAGGCCACCGCGGCAAAATGCTACAATTGAGCGGGCTGTTTAGCTCACACTTCACCCGTTTTGGAGTGCGGTCTGCCCTGCGGACCGCTTTGTGGAGTGGCAGAACGGGAGCGGTGGCCAGGGATACGGATTGGATTTTAGAAAGCGGTCCGCGGGGCGGACCGCACTCCAAATGAGGGATCTGTGAAGGGGAAAACAGCGGATTTGCCAAGGAAAAAGAATGTGACCCAAGGCTCGAGGGCGGAAATGAGTGTTGCCCTGCGCCGGTTTCTATATGCGACGGCGGCGATTACCGGCGCGGCCGTTCTTATTATTGAGATCCTGGGAGCCAAGATCCTGGCGCCCTATGTGGGCACGTCCCACTTTGTATGGACGGCTCAGATTGCGGTTACCCTGGTGGCACTGTCGACGGGATACTACCTTGGCGGCTGGCTGGTGGATCGCTCAACCAAACTGGGGTACCTCTATAGCTGCATCTTAGCGGCTGCGGTCTATCTCTGCCTGGTGGTGGTCATCTGTGGACCGGTGGCCTACTGGTGTCTTCAATTCAAGCTGGCATTGGGGGCCCTGCTGACCTCTGCCCTGCTCTTCCTGATCCCGCTTACTTTGCTGGGAATGACTTGCCCGTTCCTTGTGCGCATTCTCGCGCAATCGCTCACCGGCGTGGGAGGGCAGGTCGGCCGCCTGTCTGCCATCAGCACCCTGGGCAGCGTGGCGGGGACCCTTTTGATCGGTTACTTGTTGATCCCGTTTTTTCCCAATTCCGTCACCTTGTTGGCGACCGCAGGGGTATTAATCGGTGTCGCCTTAGGATATTTTCTCATTTGGGGGAGACAGGAACGGATGGGAGGGCCGGTAGCCATTGCCGTTTTGATGGGAGTGACCCTCGGGGCCATTGGCATTCTCAGAGAAAATGCAAGCCACCTCCCGGGCGTGGTCGAAATCTATCGGGCCAATTCCAATTTTGGCATCCTGCAGGTTTTTGAGCAGACAGAAACCAAGGGACGAATCTATCTCAACGATTACATGTACCAGGATGGCTACGATCCGGTCCATCAAAGGAGCCTGTTTGCGTTCACCTACATGCTTTACGGTTTGGCGCGGGCCTACAACGCCCAGGTCAAGGATGTCTTGTGCATCGGCATGGGCGTTGGGATCGTGCCGATGAAATTTGCCCGCGAGGGTGTCCGGGTGGACGTCGTGGAAATCAACCCGGCCGTCGTTCCGATGTCAGTCCGGTTCTTTGACCTCGAGCCAGACAAATTCCACCTGGTCATTGCCGATGGCCGATACTTTCTGAATCGTACAACGCACCTTTATGACGCCGTCATCCTCGATGCATTTCTGGGGGATTCCTCTCCTTCTCATCTTATGACCCAGGAAGCCTTCAAAGCGGTCCGTCGCCACCTCAAACCCGGCGGCACCCTCGTGATGAATGCCTTTCACGAAGTCGGGACCGGTCAGGACTTTCAGACGGCGTCGCTCGAAAAAACCATGAAATCCGTGTTTTCCCAGGTCCGAATTCACGGAGGAGAAGGCGGGAATGTCTACTTTGTCGCTGCCGACCGGATGGAGCTTGCGTTTGCGCATCCAATGAACCTGGACGATGTGCATCCCGACGCCTTGGAGTCCGTCAAGACCGATATCAATCACACCCTCCAAACCAATTCTGCTCATGGTCGCATTCTGACCGACGACTACAATCCCGTGGAATATTTTGATGCGGTCAACCGGGAGTTAATTCGTAAGAGATATGTTCTGTCGGTGAGACCTTAAGGATTGCACCACAGGGACGCCACGGCGCTAAGAATACGGGATCGCATTCGATGCAGATGGGACGGACACCAATTGCAAAGGGTATCCAAGGTCCAAGTGAGTAAGGTGTCTGTCCCTATTCATTATTTCAAGGCGTCGGCACCCGGTTTGGCGCATTGACTGTCCTGATCACTGCTCCCTCCCGAAACACCAATGGCACCAACTATTTTGCCGTCCATGATGAGCAGGAGCCCTCCTTCAACGGGTACCGCGCCCTCCAAGCCCAGGATGCGGAGCCCGGCGCCTCCTGCAACCAACGCGTCTTGAAACGCTTTGGTCGGGCGCTTGAACAGGGCCGCTGACCGCGCCTTGCTCAAGGCCACGTTGACGCTGCCGTTCTGAGTTCCATCCATTTTTTCGAAATAGACCAGGTTGCCGGCGGGATCAACGATTGCAGCCGCCATGGCCCAGTTGTTCTTGCGTGCTTCAGCCAACGCCGCCGCCGCCGCTTTCTTGGCGTTCTCCAGGCTGAGCGGCGTGCCATAGGGAATCGATAGTTGTGCCAGTACGGCGAAAGCAGATACCGCGAACATCAGCGTGAGCATGAGCTTATAGACAAGCTGAGGTGACATGGGAACTCCTCCCCTGGTCTTCAGACCTGGTTGGGACTTCGGTTTGGCGGCCAGCCCTTTGAATTACTCCATGTTCAGGCCATCCGGGCTGGATTCGATCCCGGGACTTTGCTTCATTCTCAACGTGGGCTACAGGATGAGAATACAAGAAATCGGTCGGCTTAGATCTATTTTAAGTTCTCGTTAAACCATGCGATCGTTCGCTTCATGATATCGAGGCGATGCTTGGGCTGGGCGATCTCATGGCCCTCGTTTTTGAATACCACTAACTGGGTCTTGACCCCCAGGGTTCTCAGAGCATGCCAAAACTCGAAAGACTGGGGTGTGGGACACTCGACATCGCCATCCCCCACCAGCACCAGCGTTGGCGTCTTGACATTCTTAATGAAAGTAATGGGAGCGCTGCGAGCATAGATGGCGGGGTCGTCATAAACCGACGCGCCAAAGAATGGAATCATCCATTGATCGATTCCATTTTCTCCATAGTAGCTTTGCCAGTTCATAATCCCCGCTCCCGCCACGGCGGCGCGGAATCGGTTCGTCTGGGTGACGCCCCACATGGTCATGTACCCGCCATAGCTCCAGCCCCCAATCCCGACCCGTTCGGGATCGATGGGGAGAGTTTTTGAAACCTCCTCCGCTCCGGCCAAAATATCCCGGAAGTCCCCATACCCAAAATCCTTCACATTGGCGCCTGTAAAATCCTCCCCGGCACCATAACTCCCGCGCGGATTGGGAAACAGCACGAAATACCCTTCACTGGAGAGGGCCGTGAAATCAAAAAAGGTGTCAGGCCAAGCCAGCCGGTGCATGTTCGATGGTCCCCCATGGACATACACCACGAGAGGATACTTTCGCTGAGGGTCGTAATCCCGCGGATAGAGCAACCAGCCTTGGACGGTCATTCCATCGCTGGTCCAGTGAGTACTCTTGGCTTCCCCCCACATCGGTTTCAGGGAGTCATTGACGTGGGTGATCTGCTTCCAGGCTCCGACTTCGCCTGCCCAGACCTCGGGAGGATGCTGGAGGGAACTGCGAATCACTGCTGATGCCTTCCCATTGCGGGCCAACGACGCACTCGTCCACCAATCGGAGGATGTGATCGTTTCGGCCCCTCGCCACAGCGTTGTGATCTGGTGTGTCGAAACGTCGACGCTCGCAATGCCGGTTTCTCCATCGACGTTTTCTTCATACAGGACCTGCTTGGAAGAGGGAAGCCAATGGAGGGAGCTGGCTGATGCCTTCATTCCGGGCGTGAGATTGACTAGACTACCCCCTTCCGCCGGAATCACGAAAACATCGCCTCCCGTTATACCCTGATCGCTCATCAATCCCCCGATAAAGGCGATGGCCTTTCCGTCCGGTGACCACCGTGGTACCGCAACCTGCAAAGGGGGCTTGAGAATTGACTTTGTCTCCCCGTTGGCCGCGGCGATCGTATAGACTTGCGCTATCCACCAGTTATTGTCTCCATCGCCATGAGCAGCCGCCGTGACGAAGTTCTTTCCGTCCGGTGACCAATCGTATTCATACACGTACAGGTCAGGAGGCGAAATTTGCCGGAACCGGGCGGAGCCGACTTCCACTGTCGCAATGCGTTGCTCGAAGATCTGATCCTCAATCACCCCTGAAACGGGTGGCTTGGCTTCTAACGGACCAGCCGACCGCGGCAGGTTTTCAGTAAAGAGGACGGCTATGGCCTTTCCGTCAGGCGACCAATGGGGGTCAACAAGCAGTCCTTTCACATGAGTCAATTGCCGAGCGGCTCCCCCTTCAGTCGGAACAACGTAGAGCTGAAATTGCCCCTTTCGTTCTTGATCTGATAGAAAGGCCAGCCGGTGGCCATCCGGCGACCAAGCCAGATCGTGTTCGCTATGAGGCATCGCGGGGTTTCCAGCTGTGATACGCCGTGGGGCCTCAGGTGAACTGAGGGCAGAAACATATATCGCCGTGTTCTCCGAAGGTTCGTGGTCTTTTCCGTGAAGTTTCTCGACCCATCCGAGGTACGCTCCATCAGGTGAAATCACAACTTCCTTGAAGGTCCTGACCTTGAACAAGGAATCCATTAGCCCGTCAATGGAAGACGCTTGGGGGTGGCGGGTTTGCGAAAGGACAGGCATCCCCAGGAACACGAACACCAAACAAGACAAGATCCCCCGAATTCTAAGTCCTCTTAACATATATACTCTCCCTCGAAATGTCCTGCGCGATGCTCTTGAGCGATTGATTGGAGCGACTGCAGAGTACAGATAAGATTCATGATTCCGGGCCACTGAGAAGCCTTGGTAAGGGCCATCCAACTTGAATCCCAAAATTCAACTGGAAGACAAATCGAGTTGAACACGGTCTCGATTCAAGGAGATGCGCCATGAATCCTTGAGTCTCGCTGTCAGATTTTTGAGCCCTTGACTAACACGGATTTATGGCGCGACCGGCACTCGACTCCTACACCCTGTGGTTGGGTAGGTTCATACCGGCCAATTGTTTAACGAAGGCTCCGAGTATACCTCGCGAAAAAAGGGGAGGCAAGCTTCGTGAGGAGAATTATTCGAAAAGTGCTTCATTTATTCTTCCATAAATCAGGCAGAAGAATGCCCAAGCGCGGTAATTGAGATGAAGCGTGAAGTTTATGTGGCGAGGGCAAGTCCTAATCTTGATAGGGGGGACGCGAAGAAAGTTCGGTCATTTCAGACGATTCGTACAATTCCCTGTCACCTTGTATTATTATGAATCACTCTGCCATCCTGGGTATTTTCGGCGTGGCGTGCTAATCAATTCAAAATCAATTATATAGATAATCTTATTCATGCTGGCCAACAACGTGCTCAGTCATAGGTGTCTCGGGTCTATGAAATGCAAGAGAAGCAGGAATAGAGCGGGAACGAAAACGGATTCATACAGTGAAAGTCTCCGGGCCTAAATGATTAGAGCGGATCGGTAATTCCGAAGGGCAAAAACGGAGGTAGTCATGAACATCAGCGAGATTTCCGAAGAAACGATCGAAAGATTCCTGCTCGAAGAGCTATCCGAAACAGAGAATGAGCAGGTTATGTGGCGCACGATTTCCAACCGGGACTTTCTGGAACGACTAAGCGCCAAAGAAGACGATATGATTAAGAGCTATCTGGTCGGAGATCTCACAGCCCAGGAAGAAGTCCGATTCGAAAAGATTTACCTTTACCATCCCCGTCGCCGGGAGCGGCTCGAGTTCCTTCAGACAGAGTTGAGAGCCTATGAAGCAGGCATGGAAAAAGAGCTGGCGGCTGAACAGCCCGCGCGCGATGTAGAGATGGTTCTGGTTCCAGTAAAACCCAAAAGAAAGATTCAACTGAAAACGAAAAGGTTGAATTAAGGATTCATTCAAAGAGGTCTGTCAACTCCTGATATGGGCAAACTCGGGCACGGTCGCAAGACGGTGCCCATTTTTTTGAACTTCAAGGAGTGATATGGTCTTCTGAGTATCGGAAGGCGATACTCTCCGCTCCCCCGAATGACCTCTGCTTCCTATTTTCCATTTGAAGACTTGTCTATAATGGGCCGGGTTCGAACGTCCGATGTCCCATGGTCTTATCTTCCCTCCAATTCCATGCCTTTTATGGGTACGTCCCAATGGGCCTCGAGGATCGCAAACCGCCTTTGCTCCTCCCGGGTATAGGTATCCTGGTCCGGGAACAGCTGCCTTTTCAATGCGTCTTCGTCAAACGGCTCATTGGCCATCGCAGCATTCTTGAAAACGATGGTTACGCGGTAATCCCAGCGCCCGTCCTCAGTGGCGTGATAACGCGGTTGGTCCATGGAGACTTTGAGTAGCCGTCCCATGACCACTTGCTTCATAAGGACCGGGTAGTGGTTCTTCTTGAAGAGCTGAAGAAATTCGTCTGCATATCCCCACTTGGCCTTGTAATAATACTCGACGACGAACGGTCTGTCAGCGCTCGAAGAGGGGGTTTGGGCCAGAGCGACCAGCGCGCTTATCCCCATCAGAAAGACTGTAATCACGACTCGCACCATATCGATTCCTCCTCACCCTTCAGGCAGAAAATGAAGGTTGTGCCCGAGTTTTTCGGAACAAGATTACCGTGAGAAGGAATTGAGGCCAAGCGGAAAAACGAGTGATCGAAATCCTGAGGGAATGCCTTCAACGCGATTGAGGGGTGAGCATTGTCCATCAAACAAGATAAATTCCAACAGACATCGACAGATGCCAATGCTTCCAGCATGGCCGGCGCTTTCTTTTCTTCATCGGGGCGTGGATCGCCTTGACAAACCCGTGAAGACGGCGTAGATTCTCGTTTTCCGAACATGGTTTTCATGTCATTGAACATGCCCACCGCGCCGTTCGTGAATACTCCTGTTGTCGGGGAGCGTGGGTGCAAGTGTATGTGCGCCGTTCACTGGAGCGGTTGGGGAGGTGCGGTAACGTAATAAATCGCAGCCTACTCAAGGAGATTTCAAGGCCGCTCCGGATGAGCGGCCTTTTTTTATGGAGAATAATGATGACCAAACTCAAACGGCCCATTGCCATCTATCACGAACATCCCGATTGGTTTCGACCCCTTTTTGAGGAATTCGACCGCCGGGGAACTCCGTATATCCGGATAGACGCTCGCCAGCACCAGTTCGACGTTGCTTCGCGGGACGGCGAGTACTCATTGTTTTTCAATCGGATGAGTCCTTCGGCCTACACCCGGGGGAACGGTCACGGGATTTTTTACACCCTCAATTTCCTCGCTCACCTCGAACGGTTAGGGGTCAGGGTGGTGAACGGCTACAGGGCCTTTACCGTGGAGACCTCTAAGGCGCAACAACTTTCCCTGCTCGAATCGCTGGGTCTTACTTATCCGCGAGCGCGGGTGATCAATCATCCAGCCGAAGCGGCGCAAGCTGCCGAGGGCCTGCGTTTCCCGGTGGTGGTGAAGCCCAACCTGGGCGGAAGCGGTGCCGGCATTGTCCGTTTTGACCGCTTCGAGGACCTCTCCCGCGCGGCGGTGGAAGGTCGGCTGGCATTGGGACTCGATCAGACCGCCCTGGTGCAGGAATATATTCCAGCGCGAGGAGGGTTCATTACCCGGGTTGAGGTTCTGGGGGGGAAGTATCTCTATGCCATTAAGGTTTACTTCACCGGTGACAGTTTCAACCTCTGCCCCGCCGACATCTGCCAGACGACGGAGGGGGTGGAACTCGCGCGCTCCGCGTGTCCGGTGGATGCCCCCAAGAACAAGATGAAGGTGGAAGCGGTCACGCCGCCGCGGGAGGTGATCGAAGCCGTGGAGCGGATCATGCAAACCGCCGGGATAGAGGTGGGGGGCGTCGAATATATCGTCGACGACCGCGACGGGAAGCTGCTCTATTACGACATCAACGCCCTGTCAAACTTCGTTGCCGATGGACCGCACGTTGTTGGATTCAATCCATACGCGCGCCTGGCCGACTTCTTGGAAACGGAGGCCCGCTGATGCGTTACGGATATTGGCTTCCAGTGTTTGGCGGTTGGCTGCGGAACGTCGAGGACGAGGGGATGGAACCGACGTGGGAGTACAACAGCCGGCTGGCGAGGCGCAGCGAGGAGATCGGGTTCGACCTCACCTTGATCGCTGAACTGAATCTGAATGATATTAAGGGGATTCACGCTCCTGCCCTCGACGCCTGGTCGACGGCGGCCGCGCTGGCCGCGGTGACCCGGAGGCTGGAATTGATGGTCGCGGTCCGCCCCACTTTCCATCTGCCCGCGCTGCTGGCCAAGCAGGCGGCAAACATCGACCGCATCAGCGGCGGCCGCCTTTCACTCAATGTGGTCTCTTCATGGTGGGCGGATGAAGCGAGACAGTACGGGGTTCACTTTGAGCAGCATGATGATCGCTATGCGCGAACCGCGGAGTGGCTTCAAGTGTTGAACGGCGTATGGAGCCGTGACCATTTTTCATTCACGGGCAAATACTATCGGGTCGAGGACACGGTGTTGCAGCCCAAGCCCGTTTCACGCCCACGCCCCACCCTCTATGCGGGCGGCGAGTCTGAAGCCGCAAAGGAGCTGATCGCCGGGGAGTGCGATGCCTACGTCATGCACGGGGATCCCCCGGAGCGGATCGCACACAAGATCGCCGACCTTTCGTCGCGCCGCATGCGAATGAATTTGCCTCGTATGAAGTTCGGGGTGGCCGCCTATGCCATCGTGCGGGATACGGAAGAGGAAGCGCGGCAGGAACTGCGTCGGATCACTGACGTGAAGCAGAGTGCTGCCGGGTATGGGAACTACCAAGAGTGGCTGGCAGGGACCCAACTGGAGCAGAAGGTTTCTTTGGAGGATTATTCGGTGTCGAACCGGGGCCTGCGGTCGGGTTTGGTGGGGACGGCCGAGCAAGTCCGGATGAGAATCGCGGAGTTCGAGGCAGCGGGCGTGGATCTGTTGCTGCTGCAATTCAGCCCGCAACTGGAAGAGATGGAACGCTTCGCCGAGACCGTCATTTCTCGTGGAAGTTCCTTAAGCCATGAGAGGGCGACCCTTGATAACACATGGCAGGCAAGCATGGGGAGCTAATACGGGAAATAGCATGCCAAATGGACAGGGGATCAGGAAGGCAAGTCGCCCTCCAGGACCATCTCTGGATCTCAAGCGGGGGCAACCGAGCTAAAGACTGAACAATCCGCTAATGCTTTTCTGTTGCTTCAGCCATCAGCCCTTCCAGCCACACGTCTTGATCCATGATGCGAGTTTTCCATCTCGGCCGCAGTCGGTCGAGCAAAAAGGCCTGCGCCATGCCCGAGTAATAAAAACGGATATCTCCTTGCCGGGCGGACTGCATCCGCATGTTCATGAGTTCTTTCGACCATTGACCGGGAAAAGTCTTGTACTTCTGAAAATCGGGATCGACAGACAATTCCGGCAGCGGTACGTAATCCCGGTTCAAAGACGCCTCGCGCCAGACCGCCAATTCGATGTACTTGGCAAGGCCCTCCAACCACTCCATGTGGCGCTCATAGTTCATCATCGAGACGTCCAACCCGTGCCGCTGGCGCCTTTCGCGTCGCGCGGCCAGGAACTCTCGGGCCAGGCTGGCCTCTTCCTCGTCCGAACTTGCATTCACCGCCCGGGCCAAGAGCGTCAGCTCCAATTTCCATGATTTCTGCAACTCGGAATTCTCCCACGGATAGTTCGTCTCAACCCGATACGCCTTCCTCGCCTCGGCAAAACGGTCCGGAGCCATCCCTGCCTGGAAGGCGTGAAAGGATTCGTGCAGCAGGATCGCAATATGGAAGTCAGAGCTATTGAGGTTGAACAGTCGCATGGGCAGACGGTAAGGAAACACCGGCTTCAGGAATCCCGGGATGTGATCCCGCAAGTTGTTCGCAAAGGATATCTGCATCCACTCCTTGGTGGGCAGGCTCGCTGCCCAGCGATTGCCGATCGGTACGGCAAAGGCCACGCTCTCCGGATTGTGAATTCGATAATAGGGATTTCCCAGGAAAGTGTCCCCGGAAACCTGTTCCCAGCCGGGAGGTGGATTGGGATCACCCACGAGGAAACCATATTGCTCGTTGCGGGAGAGAAAGGGGATCTCCGCCCGGCCCCAATCCGGCCAGAGAGATTCGCCGACAGTCTGTTTCAGGTGGAGCGCCTCCGCAAGAAATGACTTCTCCTGTGGGTCGAGGCGATCAATGAACCTGGAGTGAGCAGGAAGCCCCCGATTGCTCAGGAACGACACGCCCGCGGCAGCGAGAATCAGGATGAACAGAATGAGTATGCCAGTCCTTAGTATCCGTCGGATCTTGCCCAAGATGTCCCTCCCTGCGGTATCCATGAAAGGCCACAAAGGATTACTGACTACCTCTGAGCCAGTGCCGACATAAACCCCCCGGATCCCAGCAAGGATTGGCCTCCATCACAAACGTACACGGCCCCGGTGATGTAAGCGGCAGCGTCGGAGCACAGAAACAAGGCCAGATCGGCAATTTCGTCTTTGGTTCCAAAGCGCTGAAGGGGGATCGTTCGACTGAGCTTCTGTTTGATTTCTTCCGTGGGACTCAACCGGCGCATCCCTTCGGTATCGGCAATGGGTCCCGGGGCGATCGAGTTGACGCGCACCCCCGCTTTTCCCCACTCAATCGCCAGCGTCCGGGTCAGCATGTCCACTCCCGCCTTGGCGGCGCAGACATGCGATTGCATGGCAACAGGAATGAACGCATGGGTGGCGGAAATGCTGACGATCGAGGCGCCGGGTTTCCTCAAATGCTCATACGCGGCGCGGCAGGTGTTGAATGTTCCAAGCAGGTCGATGTCAATCACCGATTTGAAGCCGTTGGAAGACATGCCGAGGGACAGGGCAGGAAAATTCCCCGCCGCGCCACAGAGCAGGATATCAATTTCGCCAAAGTCGTCACGGGCTTTTTTCAGCGCGGATTCGAGGGCCGGGTAATCGCGCACGTCGGCGGCATACCCCGACGCGATTCCTCCCTGGGCTTTAATGGAGGCAGAAGCCTGATCGAGTTTGTCCCGGGTACGTCCCAGCAGGGCGACCTTGGCGCCGTGTTCCGCAAATCGTTCCGCAATGCGGAGGTTGATGCCGCTGCCTCCGCCGGTTACAAATGCCACCTTGCCTTTCAGTAGATGATCTCGAAAAGTACTGGCCATGGGGAGTGCTCCTGAGGGGCTTGAGATTTGATTCGGCAGAAGGCGGTTCGACAAGGGGCTATGCTAACATGATTAATACTCAAGAAAGGGTGGAATTACACCGGGGAGACGCAGAGGGGTTACCTACGCATTGTCGCGGTCGGTCCGATGGCTGAGACCGTCGTGTCCTAAGGCGTGGCAATGCCAGGCGGCTAATTCTGAATTTCTCTGCGGACTCCGCGCCTCCGCGTTGAGATCATTTGCTCTCTTCTTTTCGGTCTACGACCGTGATCCGGACCTCGCTGCCATTGGTCCGGATCTCGGGTACGTACATCGCGTACCCGAGCGTCGGCAAGGCATGGAATTTTCCCGGCGCCTCTGCCCGCAAATCGTACCGGATCTCCCAGATCCCCTGGGGCAGCTTGTCAATGAACAGTGCTACCTTGCGATCGCGCAGCTCCTGATACACCCAGCGCGACCGGCCGGTATAAGAAGATTCAGATTGAAGAGATGAACCCTCTCCGACTTTGGACTTTGGACCTTGGACTTTGGACTGTTCTTCTAGGGCGCCGGCCTTCAACTCCTTCGCATATATCGGCTCCCCACTTCGAACTTGAACGGCCTCCAGACCCGCGGGCTTGAGGTCTTCAAAGACAAGATACTCATAGTTGTTCTTCGCTTCAATGGTTAGGACGGTCTGCACCCGATCGCCGCTGGTGACCGATTCCCCGTCATTGAGGGGTTGCCGGTCGTACACATAGCCTTTCAAGAGCGTGGGATGTCCCACCAGTTTGTAATATTGGCGGCGAACAAAGATTTCGTTGCCGGCGGCGGGAATGGGCTCTTCGAGGCTGAAATAGCGGGTCTGAACGGAAAAATAGAGGGGGCTGTTTCCGCTCTTCCGCTTGATGCGAATTTCGTTGGCCCCGTCGACAAGGTCCTTTGCATCCACCGGGAATTGAGACGGGGCGGTCAGGGCGTCGTCCGGGGTGATTTGTTTGGTGGCGATCATGTGACCGTTAACGGAAAGCTCGTATTCGACTTCGGGATGCAGCTCCCCGCTGGATCTCAAATAATCGGTGAGTGAAAGAATCGTGATGGCGGTGTCGCGTGTGCTATTCCACTGCGCGCCCCTGCGATTCTTGATCAGCCAGTTGGTCACCGGCTCCACGAGCTTGTTCTGCGGATCGATGGCCAGCAGCGCTCGCAAGGCGAAAGAGGTGGCTTCGACGCCCCCGTCGGACCACCGCCAGTAAATCCCATCCTCTCCCCAATGGGCCGTGGGGATGACGCCTTTTTCAGAGTCCTGGCCGCCTTTTTGGATGATGGAAAGATCCGGCCGGGTATCAATCTTGACGCCATTCTCAAGGTTGCGGATTAACGTTTTAGCTTGATCTGTGTAACCCAGATGGTTGGCGCTCAGGGCCAACAACGACCGGGTGTAGGCGTTGAGCGGGTCGCGGTTCTTCCAGAGATTGTCGAAGGCCTTGGAAACCGGAGAGGCGATCTTGGAGAGTTTCATGGAATGATAGTAGGTCGATACCGCATGCAGCATCCACGCCTGGAGATCATAGTTGTTTTCCTGCTCGACGAGGGTTTTCTGCAAATAGTCGACGCCACGATCCAGCACCTCCGGTTTTAACTTAATGCCGGCGTCGCGGGCGAGGGTCAGGCCCCACACGATATAGGCGGTCATAAATGGATCGGTGTCGCCGTCCTTCCACCAACCCCAGCCGCCATCCGAGTGCTGAAAATCATAGAGACGCTTCAAGCTTTGCTGGGTGACGTCATCCAGAAGCTGGAGGTCATTCGAGCCGCGGGGGTGAGTCTGTGCGGCAAATTCCTGCTCGACCCCTCCGAACACTTTACCCATGACCAATTCAGGCCGCAGTCCCAGATCCTTCAAGGTCTTTGCCACGACCACGGCGGGAAGGAACCGGCTCATGGTTTGTTCCGTACAGCCGTACGGATAGTCGATGAGGTAGGGAAGGGCATCGAGCATGGTAACCGCCATGCTGGGGGCCACCTGAACGGTCATCACTGTGGATTCCGGTTTGCGGTCTTTGGGTACGTCGAGCTTGACGGTGATCTCATCCCCGCGCATCTTGCCGGACTTCGCAATGAATTTCTCAATGCCGTGCTCATAAATAGGGAAGGATTTTTCCATTGCATCGGCATAAGCCCCGCCGCGTCCCGTGACTTTGAGCTTGGCTTCACCGGGCTTTTGGACGGACACAATCCAGTCGGCCCTCGCCTCGCCGTTGGCAGGAATTTGAACCGGTGCCTGCTCACCCTTGACGGGAGAACCCTTGACGACGATGCCTGTCACGACAAGGCCCTGGGCATCGAGAGATGGGGTGACCGTCATAGGTTTATCGGTATTGTTATTCATCACAGCAGAGATGGTGACCTGATCACCCACAAGGAAGAACCGAGGTGCCTGCAAGCGCACAATCAAGGGCTGCTGCGTTCTAGTCGTCGACGAGGCAATGCCGAACTGGTTCGCCTCGCTCTCGACGCGCGCAGTGGCCTTCCAGGCGGTTAAGGAATCAGGGAACTTCACTTTGACGGTCGCCTTGCCATCTTTGTCGGTCACCACGTCGGGTTGCCAAAAGACCGTGGCCCGGAAATCAGTCCGGACTTGGACGGCGGGTTCCACTCCGGGCGTACCAGGCGGGGGAGGCGGTGGGGGTGGTGGCGCAGCAGAAGGTGTTTTTAGAGCCCCTTCAGCCAATTGGACAAGGTTTGTAACTTTAGAAGCAGCCCCCATGGATTCGAAGACCATGACTTTGTCTCCGGCCTGCATCCTTCCATTCTTCGAAACCAACCCGCCAATGACTCCGCCAAGCCTCCCACCGCCAACGCCGCCTCCCATCCCGGTACCGAATTCAGCTTTAAATTTGTCGAGTCTATCCTCCGCCAGCTGGCGCTCATCCACCAGTTCTTTGTCGGGGCCTTCGACCAGCTTCGTAAAGCTTTTTTGGTTAAACGTGCTTTCATTTTGAATACGGTTGTATCGTTTGGTCCCGTAGAAGAACTGGCGCGGATCTCCCGCATAATCCTGTTGAATGTAGTAAACCGATTCATCGACCAGCCCCAACCCCACCTCGGCAGCGATGGGTTTCCCATCAAAAGTCCGGGTGGTGACGACGAGGGTGCCTTCCTCGCGCGGCTGGTACTGCTCGCGATCGGCCTTCACGTCGACGGTGAGAAACTGTTGCACCGGCGGGATGACGATCTGTTTGGTGTCGAGAGAAATTTCTCCTTCATTCACCATCGTGGCGCTGAGGAAGATATTCGGCACGTGCCTTTCTTCGATGGGGATTTCGAGAAGTTTTGCCGTCCCGGTCACATGGACCAACTGGTAGCTGTACAGATCATCTCCTTCAATACTGAAAAGAACATAGCGGTTATTGGTGGGCACATTCAACAGAATGGGCGCCCTCTGTCCAACCTGAAAGGTATCTTTATCTGCAATGATCTCGACCCCGCCGTGGCGATAGCCGAGCTCCGTGGTCGAGTCCTTGCACACCCACACCGTGGTTTGGGCCTTAATCGGAGACCCGTCTTTATCCCTGCTGCTCCAGGCGATCTGATAGTAGCCGTCGCGGGCTGGCGTAAACGTGAGTTCCGCCTTGCCCTCCGCATCTGTCTTAACAGTCTGTTTCAGGATGTCCTCATGCTGGTAGCCGCGAAACTTCAGCCGCCACGACCTGCCGCCCGAGCCGGGCGGGGGAGGGAAGAAAGGCCACTTCCGGCGCTGAATAGTCAACTCGTCCCCTTTGACTTCCTTTCCCGTGGGATCAATCCAGATTTCGTACCAGTAATCCCTCGTAACTTTCACCGTGCCTTCGACCTCGACTGGCTGCTCATTAGCGTCGAGGGCCTTCACATCGACGGTGACTTTGTCCTGCGGGCGATAGAGGTTGTGTTGGGCATGGGGATACACGTAGTACCGCTGCCGGGTAACGCGGACCGTGCCGCTACCTTCGATTTCGCGGCGGGAGGCGTCGGTGACGCGCGCTTCGATGAAATATTCATAATCCTGCTGGTCCCCGCGCGGTGTGTCAAAGGTGAGTGAGGCCTTGCCAGAGGCATCGGTCTTGATGGTCTCGCGCTTGATCACCTGACCTTGCCGGCCTCCATAGTACTGGGATCGTCCGGTCATATCCTCGTAATACCAGGGAAAATCGTGGGGGGGATTCCACCCGTGGTAAAACAGGTTCTGGTGGACGAGCACTTCAACCGAGGCATCGCTGACCGGGCCGCCGAAGTAATAATCCGCCTGGATGTTGACTTCGACCGACTCACCGATACGGAATGATTTCTTCTTCCCGTTCTCTTCCGGTGTTTGGACGCTGACCTTGAATTCCGGGAGCTTATATTCCTCCAGCCGGAACAGGTTGGCCGATCCGACCTGGTGCCTTCGCCCTTCGTCCCAGAAGGTCACACGGTAAACGCCCAAAGGCATGGCCTCGGTCAGCTCCAGCGATCCCCAGGCGCTCCCGAAGGTATTGAGGGTGATTTTGCCTTCCTTCACCTTGGCCCCGCGGGCGTCAGTGATCTGGAATTCAAGGGTTTGGTTGGCGGGCGTCGAATAGACAGAGCCGTTGTAACGGCGTGCGATGAGTTTCCAATGAGCATCTTCTTTGGGACGGTATGCAGGGCGGTCGGTAAACACATAGACCCGCCAGGGTTGGTCCTGCCGCCCGTAAGAATAGGAATTGCCCAGGCTGAAGGCCTGCCGGTCACTGATGATGGCGCTGACGAAGAGTTGGAGATTGTCGTGATTCCTCGTCATATCAAAGACCGCAATCCCATCGGCATTCGTTGGTTTAGCGAATTTCTTGCTGATCCACATGCGGTTTTGATAATCGTACGAGTTTTCCCACAGGGTCACGTTGGCTTCCGCGATGGGAGCGCCGTCGAGTGCGCTGCAGAAATAGACGAGCGCTTGCTTGCCGGTCGTCTTCAACACCAGGGAAGTGTCCGTGACTAGAATCAAGTCGCGGACACTCATCGCCCCTCCTGCCGCCTTAAGAATGTAAGCTCCCACTGGGAGTTTGGTTTCCAGACGGACCAGCTCAGAGCCAGGTCGATAGTCTCCCTTGTCCCGGGTCTCTTTGGACCATGATTTCAGGGGCTGATGCGCGTCCAGGTTGATCGACTCAATCCATCCTCGGACCCACTGGCCGCTGACCATCTCAACATCGCGCGTAAGATCCACTTTATAAAGTTTGAATTCAATCGTTTTGACATTGCGCCAGTTCAGGTTGAACTGGATCTCTGAGCCGGGAAGGAAGAAATTTGAAACAAAAACGCCAACACTTGGGTTCGTGATACTTTTAATCTGCTGCGTCGCTGGCTCGAAGTAACGCGATTCGCCCTTCTGGTATTCACTGACGAGCCGCCGGTACAATTCCAATGCTCGGACATAGTCTGGTTCGTTTCTTTCCTGGCCCTCTTCATCTACTGCGACGCGGCCGTTGTTTTCGAGCCACTGGGCGTATTGAAACAGCGCATCGTCATACCAATCGTTGGATCTTCCTGCTTGAATAGCCCCCTCAAATTCTTCAGGAATCCGGCGCCGCTGATTCGTGTCGGCGGCCTGCGAGCGAAGCGTCATGGCCAGCAGATAGTGCGCCTGAGCCTTGTCATCCGCGGTCTTGGCGATCTTGAGGGCATTTTCCAGGACATCAAGGGGCACGTTTAGACCGTAATTGCCATACGAATAGTAACGGCCGACTAAGGAGGGCCGTGTCATTTTCCAGACCAATTTCAGATAGCGATTTCGCGCGGTCTCAATGTCCGCGGAGCCTGCCCACCAGTCCAACGCCTGCTGATAGTGCGGCCAGGCCTGTCCCCAGTCGGATAGGTTAGGTCGAGTCCACCAGAAATCCCCCAGGGATTCCTGCACTTCGGCCCACACCAAGTCCCGATCCTCGGGGCGTTGAATGTCGCGCACGAGCACTTCAAGTTGATGACGTGCTTGATCGAGCTTGGTCGTGTCGGCGGTTTGGGTGGCCGCCTGCGAGCGCCATAGCGTGTCCGCCAGGCGGAAGTCGACCCATCGCTTCTGGGACGAAGAGAGATATGACGCACTCGCCTGAACATAGCGCTCATAGGCCCGCGCGTATGAGCCCTCAGCGTATGAGGATTCGGCGTCACTTTTCAGCTTTTCGTAGTCGGGGGTCTGAGCGTAGAGCGAAATCAGGCCAAGAGTCAGCGCAAACAGCAGAACGAATGTCGTGAAGGGTTTCATCGCGGCCTCGCAAGTGGCAGAAAAGGGGAGTTCTTAAATCAGAATTCACGGACCTTATGGGTACAGAACATGGGCCCCGGTGCCTCTGCCCGGTCTACCGATTTTTGGAAAGACGGGTAATTCTTTCTAAATACCGTCAACACTGCCTACTGTCTCTTTAGATGCATTTGCGCCCCAAAAGTTCCCGAACAAAATAAAAGGGCTAGAGTAAGCCCTTCTCTCGCTCGAGATCACCTCAAACTTTTTGATGTTGGACCCTTTTGAGCTCCTCCATGAAGGAGTTGATCTCGCGCTGGCGGTCAAACTTCTGTTTGCTTTGGGATGACAAATACCGTTGGCCCTTAATATTGGAGTTTTGAAGACTGTCAGCAGAAGCACGAAGCTGCCTTGAGATTGATTCCGACAACGATGTGAGATCTGAGATTTCAGTTTTGAGATGGGTGAAGGCTGCAAGGCGGTCCATTAAGCAGAGCATAGACCGGACCTCGCCAGCGGAGCCGCGGGCAACATAAAGAAATGTTAAAAGCTCCTGAGTCGTCCCTCGCTCGAATCCTTCTGCAATGTTATTCGAAACGGACAGGGCCGCTCGCTCAATTTGGCTCCTCAAGTCTCCATACGGCTTCTGGTGATCGACTTCAAATATCAGGAAAGCCTTCTTGGCCAAATTAATTGCCGATTCCCACACGGGTAGGCCTTCAAACCGCTTGTATTTCATGATGATTCCTTGGAGTCCTTCTGCGGGGGAGGAGTTGGACTTCTGTTGTTCCTTCGCTTGCGATTTGATTATCGAACATGAATTGCTAATTGCCAAACAAATGTCTCTTGAACCAAGCCACCGTCCGTTGAATGACCTCGTTCTCCCAAGTAATCGAGGTATAGGTATGGTTGGCGCCTCCAATAATGACCTTTTCTTTGACAGCTGCCCCTGCCGAACTGAGAAATTCCTCCGCATCGGAGAGAGGAACCACCTCGTCCTTTCCAGGCTGAAGGATGAGGGTGGGTCCTTTGAAGGCGGTGAGGGCGGCGAGAGGATTGACCTTGAGCATATCTTCAAGGAACCGGGTTGATACCTCGCGGGCGTCATACTCCAAGTTGCCCTGCGCGCTGGGGATCGCTTTCCCTGATCTCACAATCGCCCTGCGAAGGCGTTCCGTGTGAGCCACCGCGCTCCACAAGACCAACGCCCGGGCCTGCACCGGGCTGGCTATGCTTGCGGCGACGGTCCCTCCGAGCGAGAGGCCGGCCAGCCCGATGCGGTCAGTGGCGATCCCTTTTTGCGCTCGAAGGAACGTCACTGCGTCCTCGGCATCAGCGATCTCGCCCTGCAAGGTCATGTCTCTGAATGTTCCTTCGGATTCTCCCGACCCGTAAAAGTCAAACCGCAGGGCAGCCATGCCTGCCTGTTGGAGGGCCCGGGCGCACTTGACAAAGATCCAGTGAGACTCGATACGGTCTCCCGTGAATCCATGAAAGAACACGACACCGGGAACAGGTCCGATGCTCTTCACATCGGGCCAATGAATCATTCCGCGTAACCACTTTCCATCGCGATTCTTGAATTGCACCACGGTTTCCATGGGAGGGCGGTTCCTTTCGCTCTGTTTCATATCGGCCTTCGGTTTATTGGGTGTGGCGGTCTTGTGCAGCTGAGCATGAACGGGGTGCGCTATCATCCAGGCAAACAGAAGGAATAAAGAAGAAGGCCCTTTTATCCGCATTTGACTTCTCCACTCAGGCATCGGTCGTCGGATTTCTTTAGCGGCAGCATCATACGGGTTCGAGGCAGGTTTGAGCCGGACCAGGAATTGCGAAAGACCACAGGTCGGCGAATCGCCTCGGGCTTTTTCCGATCCGTTATTAAACTATTGTGCCTGCCCGCTTTTCCGAAGAGGAGGCAGGGTATCCTTTCCCGTTATCAGGCGCGCAGCCCGATTCTGCGTGAAATAATTCCAGGCCCACTGTACGAAGACGAGGAGCCGGTTCTCGAATTCCACAATATACATGAGGTGAACGAAGAGCCAGGTCAGCCACGCAAAGTATCCGGAAAAACGGACGCGGCCAAAATCGGCGACGGCTGCTGCCCGGCCAATCGTGGCCAAACTGCCCTTGTCCCTGTAAACAAAGGGGGGCATCGTCTTGCCTTGGAGTCGGCGCGCGATCACCTTGGCCACGTAACGCCCCTGCTGCATCGCAACGGGTGCAACCCCGGGCAACGGTTTTCCGGTTTGATGACTGAAGTTGGCGAGGTCCCCGATGACAAAGATTTCCGGATGACCTTTTATGGTGAGGTCGGGTTCGACCACCACCCGACCCACCCTGTCAAGTGAGGCACTCGTGGCTGATGCGATCTTGCGGCCCAGGGGGGATGCGGCGACGCCTGCGGCCCAGAGGACAGTGCGTGTGGGGATCTTTCTTTCCTCGTTGCCGCACCGAATCTGGACCGAATCCTCATCAATTCCTGTGACGACGGCGTTGGTTTGAACCGTCACGCCCAAACCCGCCAGGGAGCGCACGGCATCCGAGGACAGACCGGCCGGATAAGTGGGCAGGATGCGGTCATTCCCCTCGAGCAGGAGGATCCGCGCATCAGCGGGATTAATGGATCGGAATTCATGCTTGAGTGTATCGTTGGCGATTTCTCCCAGGGCGCCCGCCAGTTCGACGCCGGTGGGCCCACCCCCCACGACGACAAACGTCAGGCGGGACCGGATTTTTTCCGGATCTGACTCTCGCTCGGCTTCTTCAAACGCCAACAGGATGCGTTTCCGGATCTCTGTGGCGTCCTCGATCGTCTTCAAGGCCGGCGCGACAGCCTCCCATTGCGGGTTGCCGAAGTAATGATGTTGGGCGCCGGTTGCAACAACGAGGGTGTCGTAAGGAACATCTCCCTTGCGAAGCAGGACGCGATGCCCGGCGGCATCGACGTCGATCACTTCATCCAGTAACACACGCACATTTCTCTGACGCTTGAGGATGCCGCGCAACGGTGTCGCAATGTTCGCAGGGGACAGTCCTCCGGTCGCCACTTGATACAGGAGCGGTTGAAACAGGTGGAAGTTGCGCCGGTCAATCAACGTGACTTGCACGGATGCGCGCTTCAGCGATTGCGCGGCAAGGAGGCCGCCAAACCCACCCCCGATGAGGACAACGTGATGTAGATTCTCCATCGGACTTCATCCTAGTCCCAGAACCCCGAGCGTGTATGGACGGGTGGGGGAGAAGAGTCTCCCCCCCCGCCTTGAATTGGGCATGCCCAACTCTAACATGAAGGCTGGAGATTATCGAAGCGGATCGGCGGATGCAATGAGTGTCAGAGGGACAAAACGGGGAAGAAACATCTTAAAATTCAAAGAGCGGTCCAAGGGACAGAACAGCCCTGGACCGCTCTCGAAGGATTCTCAGTTGCCCGGTACGATCCCTGTTATTAATTCAGCACGATCCGGATACCGGGAGAATCCAACTTTCCGTCGTTCAGAATAAAATCCGCGATGTTGATCATCGTCAACAGCTTCATCTTCTTGTCGCTGATTTGATCGGCACGGGAGATCGCCTCATCAATGTTCAGCTTGGAAAGGCTGGTGATGAGCTGTTGAATCAATTGATTGGACCGGCGAAACTCCGGGGACAGCCGGCTCGCGAAGGGCTGCGTCGAGGGGGAGTTTGACTCTTGTTCGATGACTTTATCCACCAAAGGGAAGGCTTCGGTCAAGAGGGCCTTGGCGCGATCCCGGTCAAAATTGAAATAGCCATCCGCCAAATAGCCGTACAAGGAGGCGCGGTCGTACGGGTCGGTAATCTTTTCAGCGGCGGTGTATGCATCCCCAAGCAAGCTCTTTCCTTTTTCGGGATCGGTTTTGTAGATCACTCCGGCAACCCGGGCCAGGGCTTTGGCGCGATCAGTCGGAGATTCCAGCTGAGTGATCGTATTCATCGCTGCCTGAGGATTATTTTGGGCTATTTGGACAGCCTTCTCGGTCTGCATCTGGGACTGAAGCTGTGATGCGATCCGATTGGCGTCCACGGGGGCCTGCCCGGAATTCCCGCCGACTCGTACAACCGTCACTCTCTGGTCGGAGGTCGAAGCCGGGGCTCCAGCACTGGGATTCTTGTCTCCCGTCGAGGGGGTTCCAGCCAGGACCGTCTTTTGAACCTGCCCGCCCTCTTCCCCCTGGGCCAGCGCGTTGCCGACAGCGTCGCCAGGCGGGTCCGCATCGTTGCCGATCGGGAAAATTCCATTGGGGTTCTTGGAGATTTGCGCCCGGTATTTCGAATACTGTTCTTCCAGGGCCTTCGCCCGCTCGGGGTCCAGGCGTCGCATCATCGCGACCGCTTGAACGGCAGCATACTCACGGATACTACTAATGCTCGTCTTGCCCTGTTCATTGACGCTGGTAAAGGTAAAAGAGACCGTGTCTTCCTGCTGTTTCTTCTCGAGACCGTCAATGGCCTGGATGATGAGATCGAGGGCCTTGGCCGACAGGCTTCGATTCAGGTCAAACAGCCGTCCCGTCAAGTCGACAAAGCTCTGCACCTGGAGAAGATCCTGGCCGGGTTTTTCAAATTGATGGATGGCTTCCAGGAACAACTGCTCCGATCGGTCGGGGCGGGATTTCCTCAGAGCGGTGGCGACGGGCGCCAGAAAGCCGGGTTCGAAATTTCCTTCCGTCACCTGCTGCTCCACAATTTCGAAAGCCCGGTCAGGGGATTTGCTGGCCATCTGGGCAGCCACGAAGCTTAAGGCGTTGTTTCGCAGGTTCATCATGGGCCGGGGCTGATCACCGGTCGGATAGACGCGGTCCATTCGCAAGGCCATCTGAAGTGCCTTTTCGAGATCGAGAGAGGACACCATCGACACAATCTGGAATTGCCGGGTGAGTTTCCTCCGCACCGCATCCTCCGTCTGAACTTCAAGCGTGGAATCAAACGCCTGTTGGAAGACGTAGAGGGCACGGTCCTTGCTGATCTTGCGCATGGATTGAGCGATGCGAGTCAAAGCCTCCCCCTTGGTCTCCGGGTCAGCTCCGAGGGCCTCCTGATAGGTTCTGTTCAAAAGCTCCTCCGCCCTTTTCTTGGCTGCTTCCGCGGATTCGGTCTTTGCGGTTGAAGGACGGGTTCCTCCCTTGCCGGCGGTTGTCGTGGGAGAGCTTTGCGAGGCCGCCTCTCCTTTTCCTTGGACTAGTGGCGGTGTCTTCTTTTGTTGCTGCTGTGGTTCAGTCTTCTCCGAAGGGCTCTGAGAGAAGGACATGGCAGGGAAGCACATCAGGGCGGCGACGCCGCTCGAAATCACTGATGTCATTAAAAGTCTTCTTAGGGACGGCATAGGATCCTCTCCTTAACGTAGGTATGCTGCCGATTGGACGCAAGAAGAGAGGAGAAAGTCTTGGAAATCTTTAATTACCTCTGGATCTCCTTCCACTCCGGGATTCTTCCCGGGGTCCAGGGAGCCCCTGCGGCTTCCATCGCCTTTTCCAATTTGGCCACGTCCAATTCGATCAGCGTCCGCAGCTTCGCCAGTTCCGCGGCAAACTCTTCGCCCGCGATGTGATAACCATCGATCTGCGTCTGGGTGGGCCGCGAAGTGGACATTCGCTGGTCGCCCACAATCCCGCTGACGCGCTCGGAAATTGACGGGGGAACGTTTTCATTCCGAGCCGCGAGGATCGTGTCGCCCCGCAAGGACCGCAGAATCAACTCGAGCCGCGAGTCGATGGAATTGGCGTCCTCAATCATGGACTTTGTGTCGGCGGGGGTATTCTGCAATGCGCGCTTGATCGCGGTGAGACGCGATTTCAGATTGTTGGAGGCTTCAATCGACCCCGAAACGGCGCGCTGGAGGTTTGCCACCTTCCTCTGAAACTCAACCAGAGCAGCTCGATCCGCGGGAATCATCGCCTCCGTTCCTGGAACAATCACTTTGAAACTCTGAGGGCCGGCCAAAGTTGAGAAAACGCCATTGACCCGTTGGGCCAATGAGACCTGGTATTCACCGGGCATCACCAGAGGTCCTGCGGGGCCTCCGCCGAAGAGTTCCTCCTCAGCGCTGGGCCTCTGCTCTCGCGGCGGCGTGGGCGCGGGATAGCGCAAGTCCCAGGTCACGCGGTGGAATCCGGCGGTAACGGGTCCCGTAAGGGTACGAACTGCCTTTCCGGAGGCGTCCATCACCGTCAGAATGACACGCGGAGGCTCCTCAAGCTCTTCGGCTCGAAGCTCGTCCGGTGAAGGGTAGGGGACGGTTGAACCCTTCTTCATTGCTGACTTTTCGGCCGCCTGGCGCTTCTCCTTTGTGGATTTCAGAGAGTCCTTCAAGTAATAAGTAAGCGTGGCTCCGAAAAGCGGGTTGTCGGCCGTGTAGAAGGATTCGCCTTGAAATGATTTTCCCCGGCCGCCGAGAGGCTGTGAGGGGATGTACATCAAGGTCTCCTTTACTGGGAACAAGGATGCATTCTGTTTTACCGTTTCCAGCTTGAGCCCGCGCAGGGGGGTGAGGTCATCAAGAATGTAGAAGCCCCGGCCGAAGGTCGCCACCACCAGGTCGCCCTCCCGTTTTTGGATCACCAGGTCGCGGACCGCAATGACGGGCAACCCTCCTTTCAACTGAATCCATTTCTGTCCTCCATCGATGGTGAAGAACAGGCCGAACTCAGTGCCCGCGAATAAGAGGTTGGGATTCGCCGTATCCTCCGCAATGGCCAGCACAGGTCCATTCGCGGGCAGATTGCCGCTGATGGAAGTCCAACTTTTCCCGGTGTCAGTGCTCTTCAGGACATACGGGGCAAAGTCATTGTTCTTGTGATTCTCAAACGCGGCGTAAACGGTATTCACGTCGTGTTGTGAGGCCAGCAGGCGGCTGACGTAGGTCATGTCCGGAACACCGGGGAATTTCTCGATCTTTCTCCAATTGGAGCCTCCGTCCTCGGAGACCTGAACCAGACCGTCGTCAGTGCCGACATAAAGCAGACCTTCCTTCTTGGGTGACTCTGCGAGGGCAACAATGTTGCCGTAGAAGGACGTGGAAGCGTTCTTCGCGACCGCATCCGGCCCCCACACCTTCCCCATTACCGGCAACTTGTTTCGATCGATCTGACGGGTCAGGTCCGGACTCACGGCCTTCCAGGTATCCCCGCGGTCGTCACTGCGGAAGAGCTTGTTCGCGGCAAAATAAACACGGGTATGGGAGTGGGGGCTGACAATCAGGGGGGAATCCCAGTTCCATCTCAGCGAGGGCTCCCCCTTCCCGGGTTGTGGTTGAATCCCCATCCGCTCCCCGGTGCGTTTATTGAAGCGGGCCAGACCGCCATATTGCGACTCGGCATAGATGGTGTTGGGGTCCTCGGGATCGACCTGGGAGCGGAAGCCGTCACCTCCCTGCGTGACGAACCAATCGGCATTGGTAATGCCCGACGCGCTGAAGGTGCGGGAGGGTCCGCCCAACGAGTAATTGTCCTGCGTTCCGCCATAGACATTGTAGAATGGGGTGGCATTGTCCACCGCGACGTCATAAAACTGGGTGATGGGGAGATTGTTCTTGAACGCCCACGTGGCGCCGCGGTCAAAGCTTTCGTAGATCCCGCCATCGCAACCCACCAGGTAGTAATCGGTATCATCCGGATCAATCCACATCACGTGGCTGTCGACGTGTTTCGCCCGCTCTCCCAGTCGCCGGAGGGTTTTTCCGCCGTCATCAGAAACCATGATGAAGACGTTCATCAGGTAGATGCGATCCGTGTTCTCCGGGTCCACGTAAATCTGGCTGTAATACATGGCGGTGCTGTCGTAATCATTCCGTTTTTCCCAGGTTGCGCCTTGGTCCTCGGACCGGTAAATACCACCCTTCTTGTTGGCGGCTTCGATGATGGCGTAGAGGACATCCGGATGGGTTCGTGAAAGGGCGAGTCCAATGCGACCCATTTCTTCGGTCGGCAATCCGGATTTCAATTTAGTCCAGTTGGCCCCTGCGTCCGCGGATCGGTAGATGGCACTCTCGGGCCCCCCGTCAATCATTGTGAACACATGGCGCCGGCGCTGGTAGGCCGCCGCGAAGAGGATGTCCGGATTTCTTGGATCCATGACGATGTCAGTGACGCCGGTATTCTCGCTGATGGAGAGGATGTTTTTCCAGGTCTTGCCGCCGTCGATAGTCTTGAAGAGTCCCCGGTCGCCTCCCGGGCCCCACAGGGGTCCCTGGGCGGCCACGTACACGGTATCCGTATTGCGCGGATCGATGACGATGCGCCCGATGTGCTCGGATTTCTTCAACCCCACATTTTTCCAACTTCGCCCGCCATCCTCGGAACGATAAACACCATCCCCGTATCCCACGCTCCGCTGGCTGTTGCTTTCTCCAGTGCCTACCCACACCATGGAAGGGTTTTTCGGGTCGAGCACAACAGTGCCGATGGAATAGGAGCCCTGGCCATCGAAGACCGGGGTCCACGTCGTTCCCGCATTCACGGTCTTCCAGACTCCCCCGGAAGCGGAGGCGACAAAGTAATGGGAGCGATTGCTCCCGTCGACCGCAAAATCAACCACCCGGCCCGACGTTGTCGCCGGACCAATCGACCGGAGCTTTAAACCACTGAAGGTTGTCGCCGAGAACGGATCAGACGGCTTGCCCTCCTCGGACGCGCCCGGCTCGGTGACAGGTTTCTCTTGCTGAGCAAAAGCCACGAGGCTTGTGACAAGAACCATAAGACCCAGGATGAGCAGCAAACGATGTGACATTCTCACGTTCCTATCCTCCTTGATTTGGGACGTTGCATTCCAGGGATCGAATCAATGAACATACGCATCTCACCAACAGCGCGCCGGAAGATGGCAGGGGTTCCCCAACGGAACCCGGGAACCACGATGGATCAGAAGAACGGAATGGGCGTGACGGTCCTTGCGATTGAGGCTCCCTCTTCGCCGGGCGGAACCCGTCGCCGGTGGAACAGCGAGGAGGACGCTCTTTTTGCTTTAGGATCTGGCCCGGGGCTGCAGTCATTTGCAAAATCAGAGAATTAGTCGATAATGCTCAACCGGAAGTGGATTGGGTCTGGTGATCCGCCTGGTCTTCAAAACCAGTGGGACGCTGTCTTACAGCAGGGTTCGGTGGGTTCGATTCCCACACACTTCCGCCATTTAGAGCAAATTCCAAATTCCAGAATCCAAATTCCAAATAAAAACCAAGGTTCAAATTCCAAACAATCTACGAGCCCTCCTTTGGTTCGAAGGATCATTTTGCCCTTCGGAGAGGGGTGTGCTTGGACGAGAATGGATAAAGAGACCCAGGAGCTCAGCAAGCAAGGTGCAAGGTTCATTCAGATCTTGATGAACAGGCGCAAAAAGTGATACGTGGTGGCAGCGATCAGAGCCGAGGCTGGGATAGTCAGCAGCCATGCCCAGACGATTCGCGTAGCGACACCCCACCGTACGGCCGAGAGTCTCTGTGTCGCGCCCACACCCATGATGGCCCCCGTGATGGTATGCGTTGTGGAGACGGGGATCCCGAGGTAGGAGTTTCCGAACAAAGTCAGGGCAGCGGCGGTTTCCGCACAGAACCCGCCGACGGGTTTCAGCTTGGTGATCTTGGAACCCATCGTCTTCACAATGCGCCATCCTCCGGAGAGCGTTCCCAGGGCAATCGCGGCATGGCAAGCGAGAATCATCCACAGGGTGACGTGAACATCGCTCGGGGCATTTCCGATGGACCGCTGGTACGTGAACACAAGGATGGCGATGATGCCCATGGTCTTTTGCGCGTCGTTCCCTCCATGCCCAAGACTGTAAAGCCCCGCCGAGACCAACTGCAATTTTCGAAAATACTTGTCAACGCGGCCGGGGATGGACCGGTGCAAGATCCACGCCATGCCGACCATCAACAGGAATCCCACCACTAAACCAATCACGGGGGAGATGAACATCGAAACGATGGTCTTGGTCCATCCGTGATAGATGATGGCTCTAAAGCCGACCTGCGAGATCGCGGCGCCCGCATATCCCCCGATCAAGGCATGGGAGGAACTGGTGGGCAGGCCGTAATACCAGGTGATGATGTCCCAGGCGATGGCCCCCACCAATCCGGCCAACAGCACGTACTCATTGACCGCATCGGGAACAATGAGCCCCTTCCCGATGGTTTTCGCGACATTCAGAGGAAAGAAAAAGGCGGCAATGAAATTGAAGAAGGCGGCCCACAACACCGCCAGCCCGGGGGTCAAAACGCGCGTGGACACCACGGTCGCGATGGAATTGGCGGCATCATGAAAGCCGTTGAAGAAGTCGAAGATGAGCGCGACGACAATGATCCCGATGACGAGCAGGAGCATGGGGTTAAGCATTCTTTACGACCACGCCTTCGATGACATTGGCGACATCCTCGCAGCGGTCGATGGCCCCTTCCAGGACTTCGTAGATCTCCTTCCACTTGATGATATAAATGGGATCGTTGTGATCGTCAAAGAGCCGCGCAATGGCGATGCGGCTGATCCGGTCGCCCTCGTTCTCCAGACGATTGATCTCGATGCAGTGTTCAATGATGTGGTCATGCTTCTCGAGAACAGCAAGCGCCTGGACAAGGACGTGGGTGGCCGTGTGAATGAGTTCCGCCAGCCGCACCGAATCCTCAGTGGGCTTTTCAATCTTATATATGAGCATGCGGCTGGAGACCGCATCGATCATATCCAGCACATCATCGAGCTTGCTCGCCAGTTCGTGAATGTCCTCGCGGTCAATGGGGGTAATAAAGGTTTTGTTCAGTCGCGTGAACAAGTCGTGGGTCATCTGGTCGCCGAGGTGTTCGATGTCCTTGATGGATCGGACCCGTTCGGCCACGTTGTCGTACCGGACCAAAAGCTCCACGAGCTGTTGCGAGGCCCGCTCAATGTTTTTCGCCATATCCACGAACAATTCGAAAAACTTGGCCTCACGGGGTAGGATTCTTAACATGCAACTCCCTCTTTTCAGGTTTAGACAGGATGAGCACTACACGCCGACAGGAGAAAAATTCCATCCACTATCTCAAAAAACTCAGGCGTTGACAAGCGGGAAGAGGCCGGCAATCCGCGGAGACCTTGAGGGCAGGATAGGGAGCAAAGTCATGCCGGGCCAACGATCTCTCAGAGACGCAGGCACAGGCTACAAACACCGGGTCTCGGCCCCCCGCGACGGGCCTTTCAGCGAACCGAGGAACCGGTCAAAGCCACCACTTGCGTCTCAGCATGGTAGGAACTGCGGACGAGAGGACCGGCTTCGACGTGCGGAATCCCCATCGACTCGCCCAGAAATTTCAGCTCGCGGAATTCCTCCGGTGGATAGAACCTTTGCACCGGAGCGTGCTCCCGGGTGGGCTGGAGATACTGTCCCAGGGTCAGAATGTTCACCTGGATGGACTGAAGGGCCTTCATGACCTCGATCAGTTCTTCCCGGGATTCCCCGAGCCCCACCATGACGCTGGATTTCGTCAGCGACTGAGGTGAGAGGCGCTTGGCCTCTGCCAGTAGTTGGGTGGACCAGGCAAACCGGGCCCCGGGTCGAATGGTCCGGTAGAGTCGCGGCACCGTCTCGACATTGTGTGCAAACACATCGGGGCTGGCTTCAAGCACCGTACGCAGGGAATCGACAGAGCCATGAAAGTCGGGGGTCAAGACTTCGATTCGGGTTTCAGGCTGGCTCGCTCGAATCCGCCGGATCGTTTCCGCAAAAATAAAGGCGCCTTGATCCGGCAGGTCATCCCGGTCAACGGAGGTGATGACTGCATGCCGGATATTTAAGGTCTTGACAGCCTCCGCAACCCGGCGGGGTTCATCCAAATCGTACTCCTTCGGCAATCCGGTCTTCACCGCGCAGAAGCGGCAAGCGCGGGTGCACACTTCCCCCAGAATCATGAACGTGGCAGTCCGCTTTCCCCAACATTCCGAGATGTTGGGACAGCGCGCCTCTTCACACACGGTGTGGAGGTTCTTTTCCCGTGCCAGCCGTTTGATCTCAAAGTAGCCCTTACTGTTCGGGAGGCGGACCTTGAGCCAGGCAGGACGGTGGGGCTTGTTTTCAGATTCAGAGGATAGAGGCATGAGAGTTTCGTTTCATGCGGCATCGCCAATCCACGGCCGGTTTTAGAGCAGACTGCTCAAACGGTATTCTACAACGATCTTCGGCCAGGGGGTGCACTAAAGACTCTTCCAGTTTTCCAGCCGTTTCTTGAGGGCGGCCATGAACTGGTCCGCCACGGCGCCATCGACCACGCGGTGGTCAAAAGAGAGGCTGAGGATGACCATGGAGCGGATGGCAATGGCGTCGTCTTCGATCACCACCGGTCTCCTGGTGATCGATCCGACCCCGAGGATAGCCACCTGCGGCTGATTGATGATGGGGGTGCCGAACAGGCTTCCGAAGATCCCCGGATTGGTGATTGTAAACGTCCCGTTCTGAACCTCTTCCGGCTTGAGCTTCTTGGTTCGCGCACGCTCCGCCAGATCCGCCAGCGTCTTGGCCACGCCCACAAAGCTCTTATCTTCGGCATTCTTGATGACCGGTACGATCAGTCCCCAGTCGAGGGCGACGGCAATCCCCACGTTGATGTCCTTCTTGTAAACAATGTTGCTCCCCTCAACCGAGGAATTCAGGATGGGGAATTCTCTCAACGTATCGGTCACCGCTTTCGCCAGAAACGCGGTAAACGTGAGCTTCACCCCGTTAGTGCGCTGGAAGTTCTCTTGCTCCCGTTCGCGGAGTTTCACGATGTTGGTGACGTCGACTTCGAACACGGTGTTCACATGGGCCGAGGTGCGCTTGCTCGTCACCATGTGTTCGGAGATCTGCTTGCGCATGGGCGACATCGGTTCAATCGTGACACGGCTGCCGGGAGGAAACGGCGCGGTGGGGGCAGGGGGTGGAGGGGCTTGGGCCTGTGGCACTCCGGTTGGCCGGGCGGCTGCAGGGGGTGGAACCGCTGGTTTCACCGGGGGAGTCAATGGAGCAGGGGGCGGCGCTGCTCGAGGAACGATTTTCACGCCCGCGCTCGACAGGTAGTTCTCAATGTCCTGCTTCGTGATGCGATTTCCCAGTCCCGTTCCCTGAATCTTACCGAGATCGATCTGGTACTCTCTTGCCATTTTTCGGACGAGGGGGGACGACCGGATGTCTCCCAGCCCCGTGGTCGGGGGCTCGGCTTCCTTCGCCAGCGCAGGTGGAGCAGGGGCCGGAGGGCTCGCGGGAGGCTTCGAAAGCGGAGGCGGCGTCGGCACAGTCTCCGGGGCGGGAGCCGATGCCGAAGCCGTCCCTTCACCATCCAACTCCGCGACGACAGTATTCACCTGAACGGTTTGTCCCTCGGGGACCAGGATTTTCGTCAGAATGCCTGCGGCCGGTGAGGGAATCTCAGAATCGACCTTATCGGTTGAAATTTCAAAGAGCGGCTCGTCGCGCTTCACCGCCTCGCCCACTTTCTTGAGCCATCGGGTGACGGTCCCTTCAAAAATCGACTCTCCCATCTGCGGCATGATGACATTGGTGGCCATGAAAAAACTCCTCTTTCTCCCAGGGTACCGAACCCAACGGTGAGGCCTTTTGGAAGGCCGATACGCCCTCCCATTCAATACGCAGCGAGCCTTCGAGCTGCGTCCACGACCTGTCCCACACCGGGTAGGTAAGCTTCCTCCAACGGAGGAGAATAGGGAACAGGCGAATCGGGGGCGGTGATGCGAACGAGCGGACCATCGAGGTATTCAAATGCCTTCTCTGAGATGATGGATGCCAATTCAGCTCCCAGTCCCAAGGTCCGGGTGTCTTCGTGCAAGAGGATAATCTTGTTCGTCTTCCTCACAGAGTTCAAGATGCAATCTTCGTCGAGGGGGGACAATGTGCGCAAGTCGATGACTTCGACATCAATCTCCTCTTGCTCAAGCTGTCGGGAAGCTTCCAGTGCCACATAGAGCATGGCGCCATACGTGAAGATCGAAAGATGTTTCCCTTCCCGGGCGACCCGCGCCTTTCCCAGAGGAACCACATAGTCTCCCTCCGGGATCTCCTCCTTAATCCGCCGGTAGAGGAATTTATGCTCAAAAAAAATGACGGGATTGTTGTCCCGGATGGCCGCCTTGATCAATCCCTTGGCGTCGTAGGCGGTTGCCGGCTGCACCACTTTCAGGCCGGGGGTATGGACAAAGAAGGCTTCCGGATTTTGTGAATGATAGGGTCCGCCATGGACGCCACCGCCCGAAGGGCCGCGAATGACGAGGGGTACGGCCTGTCCCCACCGAAAATGCATCTTGGCGGCATAGTTCACAATTTGGTTAAAGGCGCATGAAATGAAATCCATGAACTGCATTTCCAGGACCGGCCGCATTCCCATGACGGCGGCTCCAATCCCGGCTCCCACGATGGCCTCTTCGGAAATGGGGGTGTCAATGACGCGCTTCTCACCAAAATGATCGAGCATTCCTGCCGTCACCTTGAATGCCCCTCCATAACTGCCGATGTCCTCCCCCATAAGAAAAACACTGGGATCGCGTTCCATTTCCTCCCACAAACCCTGACGAATTGCTTCCAGATAGGTCGTCGTTGCCAAGCCAGTACCTCGAATCTAAAAGGAAAAAAGTCCAAGAAGGACTGTTAGCTTCACTCACGCACCCTCAGGGTCCCGCGCGGTTGTCTCACCACCACGGGCTCGGCTTCGGGTGGGCCCGGAGCCGTCCGGCTCGTCCCGGGGCGGCAGTCAAACCTCCGCCTTGAAGGCATGGGGAACCGGATCCGGTTTGATGATCCAGAATGCTACGGTCTCTCCTCGTCGTTCTCACTATCTTCCGTCAGATCTGATTCCATCTCGATCTGGGCTTCGACCTCTTCCAGCTGTCGGGCCAGGTCGTCGCGATGTACCATCTCTTCCAAGGCCAGCCGGTCGTAGATATCCTTTTCGTACTTCCTCTTTGTCGCCTTGGATGCCGCCACGTAGAAATCATGAGACGCTTTTTCCCTCTCGACCGCCTGTTTCAGGATCTCAGCTTGTGCCTTGAGTTCAAGAACCTTCGGGGAATCCATAGTGTCAGCCTCTAATCCGCATACACCCCCGGCAACGCCGTCCCGCGCGGGGCGGGTTCTGGTAAGGGACTGGATTCTGCAAATGCCACTTCGGCGTCCAACTCGCGAGTGATTCGGTCGATGATAGTTTGTTGTTCAGCCCGGGTCATAATGCCGTTATCGAAGAGGTATCGTTCAAAGCGGAGAATAGGATCTTTCTTCTTCCAGAACTCAAGAAGCTCCGACGGGACATACTTGGCATCGTCGTGTTCAGCGTGTCCTCTCATGCGGAAGGTCATGCATTCGATCAGGGCAGGGCCTCCACCCTCCCGCGCCCGCTCGACCGCGGCCTTTGTCGTGCTGTAAACCTCCAGCACATCATTTCCATCGATGGTGGCGCCCAGAATTCCATAAGCCTGGGCAAAGTCAGAGATTCGAGTGTTCTTCATCTGACTGGTTACAGGAGTCGAGTAGGCGAACTGGTTGTTCTCAACAATGACGACAAGAGGAAGGTTCTTCACCGCAGCGAAGTTCAAGCCTTCGTGGAAGTCCCCCACCCGCGTCCCGCCGTCCCCGATATAAGTCAGGGCAACCCGATTTTCACCCCGCAGGGTGGAGCTCAGGGCGATTCCCGCCATGACGGGAATGAGAGCGCCCAACATGGAAATGCAGGCCATGACGCCCCGGTTGAGGTCCCCGAAATGAAGGTTGCAGTCCCTCCCTCCAGTGGGTCCCGAGGAACGGGCCATATATTGACAGAAGAGATCCCTGGGTTTGAATCCGCGCACCAGGGTAGAACCCAGGTTCCGAATCATGGGGCCAAGCACATCCTGCTTCTCCAGCGCGTAGGCTGTAGCCACCGAGATTCCTTCCTGTCCGAGACTGGAATAAAGTCCTCCTACGACTTTACCCTGGCGGTATAGGTTCGCCAGCCTTTCATCGACGCTGCGGTTGAGCCGCAGGAAATAATAAAGCTCATGAAGCCTATCGTTCGGAAGGATCTGCTTCCCGATTGAATCCGTTTTGGATTTCAATACCCTTTTTGACCGTGGATAGGCCGCTTTTCGAGATCCTGTTTCAGAGCGTTTTCGAGAAATAGCCCTCTCCCATCAGCTGTGATGTTGCTCTCTATCAGTTGCTCATGACGAAGCGGTCGCTTGAAATGAATTATAACAAGCTTTCCATCAAATATGAATCGGCAAGTCAAAGGCTGCGTGCGCTGCTTCCCCCACCGCTTCGGAAACCGTGGGGTGCGCATGGATGGTTTGGGCCAGATCCTCGGCGGTGGCTTCCAGATTGATGGCCACGCAGGCCTCCGCAATGAGATCCGTGGCGTGCGGGCCGATGATTTGCACTCCCAGAATTTCGCCAAATTTTTGGTCCGAGACGATCTTCACAAAACCTTCCGACTCCCCCAAAATGCCGGCCTTGCCGTTGGCCTGGAAAGGGAACCGGCCGATCTTCGGATGGTAGCCTCGGGCGGCGGCTTCCTTTTCCGTCAGGCCCACGCTGGCCACCTCCGGGTCACAATAGGTGCAGTTGGGGCACAGGTCATAATTGAGAGGGCGGGGATGACGTCCCGCGATATGTTCCACCGCCACATGGGCTTCAGCAAAGGCCAGGTGTGCCAGTTGCTGCCGGGGAATGATGTCCCCAATCGCATAGACGGTGGGGAGGCTGGTTTGCATGAAGTCGTTCACCGGGACAAGGCCGCGCTCGGTTTGAATGCCGAGCTTTTCAAGCCCAATGCCCGCGGTGTTCGGGGAGCGTCCGACCGCAATCAATATTTTCTCGGCATGGATCGACGAGGACTTTCCGTCCACGCTGTTTTTGACTGTGGCGCACACGCCGTCCTTCTTGACATCCAGTTTCTCGAGCGCGGTCTTGGTCATGACCACGATCCCCTGCTTTCGAAAACTCCTTTCCAGTTCGGCGGAAACCTCTTGATCCTCGAGCGGCAGCATCTGTGGCAACATTTCGACCAGCGTGATCTTGCTCCCAAACCGAGCGTAGATCGAGCCGAACTCCACGCCCACGGCGCCGCACCCGATGATAAGCAGGGAATTAGGAACCGTGTCGAGCTCCAAGGCTTCGTTGTTGGTGATGACATGCTTGCCATCGACCTTGATGTTCGGGAAGGTCTTCGGCTCCGATCCGGTCGCCAGAATGATGCGCCGGCCTTCCAGGGTCTTCTCTTCACCCGAGTCGGACCGGACGCGGACGGAAGTGGGGGACTCGAGGGTCCCGAACCCGCGGAAAGTCTCGACCTTATTTTTTCGCAGAAGAAATTCCACGCCCTTGGCGTTCTTCAGGACAATTTTGTTCTTCCGCTGCTGGACCACCTTCAAATCGAGGGTCAAGTCTTTGTACGTGATCCCGAATTCCTTGGCTCGGAGAAATTGCTGGTAGAGCTTGGCGTTGAAGAGCAGGGCCTTGGTGGGGATGCACCCGCGCAAAAGGCAGGTGCCCCCGAATCGATCATCCTTCTCGACGAGCGCGACCTTCAAGCCTAACTGTCCGGCGCGAATGCCGGCCACGTAGCCGCCCGGGCCACTTCCAATGATGATGACGTCGTACACGCTGAGAGTCCTCCGGCAGAATTAGGGTGTGCCTCTAATTCCTGTTCTTGGAAATGTGAAGACTGAATCGCCCGCGATTATAGCACAAGGCGGCGCTACTGGAGCTTGTCCGCCAGGGCCGCTTTGACTTCCTCGCTGGCATTAAAGATTCCGCGCACCCGCACCGATTCGATGACCTCGCAGGCCAGGGCGGGGGGGATGTCCTTCGAGAGATTCAGCGCCCCCATGACGGTCAACTTCAGCTTCTTGTGCTTGGCCTTGAGCCTTTCGAACCTGGCACGATCATAAACCACCACCCCGACGAGAAACGAATACAGGGAGACCGCCTGTTGAACCTCGTCCGTGTGTTTTTCGAGCTGTGACCGGATCGCCGTGCGGATGAAATCGGTACGATTGGAATAGTGCCCCTGTTCCACCAGCAAGTCAATCTTGCCGAGGTCCACCGGGCTCATGTTAATAGTGATCTTTTCGCTGTCCGCCATATCATCTCCTTGCCATCCATATGGATGGTATATGGAATATTATCAGGAGGTCTTGGGGCATGTCAAGAAAAAAACATCCATCAGCCATCTATATGGATGTTATTCGGATGCTTCATCCGGTGAAGTTGCGGGGGTTCCTTTCGCCCAGCGTTAACCGGTTTTAGGGCCGACGGCACCCACCCCGCGATGGCCCCTGGAGTTGGGAATAGGCTGCCGGCCATGGGTCCCCAGGTGGGCTCAACGGGTGGGCCGGCGTTGGGCTGTGAGACGCGGTGCCGCCGGCGCCAGATGCGACCTGTCTCCATTTTATGCCGCGACAACCTCCCAGGCTCCGGGGGGTACAAGGGGTGGAGATGTGCTGAAAGACCACAAGGGTTTGACACGCCAAAATCCATCTGTTTAAATAGGCCCCGATAGATCCGATGCCGTGCACGCCGCCAACCGAGAAGAGGGCGAATAAAGCCGTCTTATCCTTCATATGAGAGATTTGTTGGACCTGATCTTTGAGGCTGTGCTCAACGCGGTTCTTGAGGTTCAGGAATATACCCTTCACTGCTATCGCGCCTTCACCAACCTGTTCCACCGCCCGCATTATTTGCAGGAAACCCTGGTCCAGATGGACATTATCGGGGTCGGGTCGCTGACCATCATCTGTCTGACAGGATTCTTTACCGGGGCGGTGTTGGCCATGCAATCGGCCAAGAGCCTGCAATCCTTCGGGGCGGTCGGTTTGACAGGCCAGCTGGTCGCCGTCTCCCTGGTGAGAGAGTTGGGGCCGGTCCTGAGCGCGCTGATGATGGCGGGCCGCAACAGTTCAGGGATGGCCTCGGAGATTGGATCCATGGTCGTCAGCGACCAGATCCTTGCGATGCGGGCCCTCGGCACCGATCCCAGCAAGAAGCTTGTGACCCCGCGCCTGGTGGCTACCGTGACCATGCTGCCGCTGTTGACGGCGGTCTGTGATTTTATTGGAATATTTGGCGGCTATATTGTGTCCCGGTTCTTGCTCCACATCTCGTCGGCGCTCTATTGGTCCACGGTTTATCATAATTTGACTTACAACGATCTGCTGGAAGGCCTGTTGAAACCTTTTGTGTTTGGAGCGATTGTTGCAACGGTCGGTTGCTACTGTGGAATCCGGACTTACGGAGGCACCCAGGGAGTGGGACGGAGCACGACCCAGGCGGTCGTGGCCGCTTCCATTCTGATTCTTGCGGTCGACGCGGTTTTGACCCGGATCGCCCTGGTGTTTTTCCGATGACGTCACCTTCCCCATTCCGCATCGAGGCGCCCGCAACCGAAGCGGTCATTGAAGTGAGGGAGGTGGGTCTTTCCTTTGAGGATTTTCGAGTCCTGGACAGGGTATCCTTCGTCGTCAAAGAAGGGGAGACCAAGATCATTCTGGGGGAGAGTGGATCCGGCAAGACGGTCCTCATCAAACTGATTGCCGGGTTGATTCGCCCGGACGAGGGGCGGATTTTTGTTAATCGTCAGGAAATTACGGCGCTCAGTGAAGACAAACTCATGCCCATCCGGAAGAACATCGGGATTGTTTTTCAAGAGACAGCGCTCTTCGATTCCTTGACTGTGCTGGAGAATGTCGCATATCGATTGCATGAAGAAGGAGGACAGGGGGAAGGAGAGATCGAACAACAGGTGCGCGAAGTGTTGGGATTTGTCGGGCTTGAAGATGTCATTCATCTGATGCCGTCCGACCTCTCGGGCGGGATGCGGCGACGGGTCGCCCTGGCACGGGCCTTGATCACCAAGCCGAAAATCATTCTCTATGATGAGCCGACCGCGGGCCTGGACCCGCTGACCGGTCGGACCATTGTGGAAATGATCTTGAAGTTGCGAGACCGGGAAGGCGTGACCTCAGTTTTTGTGACGCACCGTTTGACCGATGCCTTTACGCTTGCCAGCGAGCGGGTAGTGGCGGCAGGAGGCGAGATTGGCTTTGACACCGTCGATTTACGAAGTCCACAATCTCTCGATCTGCATACTTCCTTCATTGTTTTGAAGGACGGAAGGATCGCATTCGAAGGGAACGAAAGGGAACTGTTGCAGGCCAAACAGACTCATCCCTTCATCCGGCAATTTTTGTCGTGATGGCTCGTTTGGGTCGTCCGGGTGAGAGCGAAATGCTGAATCCCCGAACGGAGGGCGTGCTCGAGAAGTTAAGGAGATCCCATGGCTCAATCCAGAAAAGTGACATTGTCAGAGGTGCGGGTCGGGATGCTTGTGGTGGTGAGTTTTGCCATCCTGGTCGTCGCAATTTTCTTCATTAGCGGCAAAGGGGGCGTCTTCACCTCACGGTTCCACGTAAAAACGTACCTGCCCGCCGCCTCGGGACTGAAGGAAGGCGCCCCCGTGTGGCTGGCGGGTGTGGAGGTCGGGAAGGTCGACCGGGTGGCAATTTCCACTAACCAGGATCCGCTCCGGGCGGTTGAAATTTCGATGTCGATCAGAAATGATTATGAAAAGGACATCCGCACCGATTCGAAAGCCCGTCTGGGTTCCATTGGCCTCTTGGGGGACAAGTACATCGAACTTACCCGTGGGATGAGAGGAACGCCTGTCGGGGAAGGCGGGACCGTCGAAGGATCGGAGGAGGCAGACATCAAGAAACTGGTCGAATCGTCAAACGATTTGCTGGCGAACCTGGATGTCCTCAGTGATAAAGTCAAATCGATCACTGAAAAAATCGACAAGGGGGAGGGATCGGTGGGTAAATTTATCAATGACCCGACCCTGTACAACAATGTCTCCCACACCGTCCAGGTGGCCTCTGACCTCATGGACCAGATGAAGCGGGGCCAGGGCTCGATTGGCAAACTCCTGGTCGACACGGAGTTGTACGACCATTTTAATGTGGCGGCGGAGAAGTTAAACCGGATCGCGGATCGTTTGGAGGCGGGGCAGGGTACGATTGGGAAGCTCTTGAAGGACGAGACGCTTTACAACAACCTGAATGAGACCGTCGGGAAGTCAAAAACAATCGTCGGTCGGATCGAGAAGGGAGAGGGGACCCTCGGGAAATTGACGACAGAGCAGGAACTCTATAACAAGATGAATCATGCCCTCGACCGGATCACCGCCCTTGCCGACAAGATTGACCGGGGTGACGGGACTGTCGGACGGCTGATGAACGACAAGGAGTTGTACAACAACCTGAATGCCGCCTCGGCGGAGGTCGTCAAGTTGATTTATGACTTCCGTAAGAATCCGAAACGCTTCCTTACCATTAAGGTCAGGATCTTCTAAATCCGCTCCTGACTTTGTTTTCCGTTGACATTGTCTTCGCTCTCGATAATAATTTTTGAACGTTTCCTAAAGAAAGCTTTCCCATGGCAACCAGCGACGAGATCATTATCAAATTCAAGGACGAGATCCTAGGCAACTTGTCCTCGCAGAATCAGTCCGTCAGGGACCGCATTGGAACACTTCGGGCCCAGTTTCTGGAGAGCATGAACCAGCTCGAAAATGAGGTCAATGCGGCTGCCTCCCCTCTGGCGGAGCGGTTGGAACAGAGAATCCATGAAACTTTTGATTCGTTCTTAGATTCGACTGAACGCCTGAGTCAGCAACAAGCCACTTGGAATGAAGAGATTACAAAACTCAAGGGTGAGGTTGAACAACTCCAGGGGGAAATCAACAATCTGCGTCAGGAGAAGGGTGAATGGACGGAACAGGTCTCTCGATTCAATGAAGAGATTGCAAACACGAAGTCGCAGGTTGAGCATCAGGAGGGCGAGAACAGTAACCTGAGGCTTGAAAAGACCCAGTTGGCCGAACAGATTGCCGGGTTGAATGAAGAGGCGACGAAGCTGAGAGAAGAGATCGAGCTTCAGGAGAGCGGAAAGACCAGTCTGCGCATTGAGATAGGGCAGCTGACCGAACAGATCTTTCGGTTGAATGAGGAGACGGGCAGGCTCAAAGGGGCTGCCGAACAATTTGAAGGAGAGAAAAATAGTCTTCATTCGGAAAAGGCCCAACTAACGGAACAGATCTCGAAGCTCTCGCAAGAGTTGTCTGAGAAGAACGAGCATGTGGGCCGCCTGACTGAGGAGCGGAAGCAACTGGATCAGCGGGTAACTACTCTGGTGGAGGAGCAGACGAAGGAAAGGTCAATTGCAGCCCAAAGCCCTCACCTCCTGTTGCAGCGATTGGTGGCCGCCCTGGATCAGATCGAAGGGAAGAAATCGCAGGTCGATATCCTGACCGCCTTTCTGGACGAAGCGGCCCAGTTTTCGGCGCGGGTGGCCTTGTTTGTGGGAAAGGGTGATTTGTTTTTGGGTTGGCGGTCCAAGGGTTTTTCTTCTGATGCCTTTTCAGATCAGGACATAAAGACGGTTCACTTCTCTTTCGAAAACGAGACGATCCTACGGCAGACCTTTGAGGAGAAGCGCGCCATTCAAGGCAATCTGCTTTCTCATCGAGACAACGGCCTGCTCCTGGAGCGTCTTGGAGCGCCCTTAACCGACTCCTTTGCGGCTGTTCCCCTCGTCGTAAAAGGAAAGTCAACGGCAGTCCTGTATGCGGACGGGGGGACGCAGCCCGACGGCACTTTCGATGTGGCGGCCCTCGAGCTGTTGGTTCGTCTGGTGGCCCTCTCGATCGAGCTATTGGCCTATCGAGCCCGGGTTGTAGCGCCCACACGGCAAGAAGTCCGGGCCGGAGAGCCTGCAGGGGAGGGTGCGCCTGTCTCCCCGGCGGCTGAGGCACGACCCGCTGCCGCGCCACCGCTAATTCCGAGGGTTCCTCCTTCAATTCAGGAATTTCAGACACCCGAGCCCGAACTGCCACCCGCGGCCGAGCAGCCGCTACCCGCCGCCGCGACAGTTCCTTCGGACAGCGAGCAAGAACTCAAGCTCCACAACGATGCCAAACGATTTGCGCGTCTCCTCGTCTCAGAAATCAAGCTTTACAATGAGCAGAAAGTGCAGGCAGGACGCAAGAGCCGCGATCTTTACGACCGGCTAAAGGAAGACATAGACCGCAGCCGCGAAATGTACATGAAGCGTGTGTCCCCGTTGGTATCGAGCAAGGTCGATTACTTTCATGACGAGTTGGTGCGCACGCTCGGCGAAAATGACCCGGGTGCTCTGGGCAGCGATTGCCCCGGACCCATGATCGGGGCGGCGGCGGAATAAATTTTTGCGGGGAGAAGTCTGAGATCGATCGAAAGAATTTGAATGTCAAGCAATCCTCGGGACTAGACGGCGGGCGCGTCGTTTGTTTTCCTGCCCTTCTGCATCATTCCTCCTGGTTGAATCGTGCGGTCGTCCTTCTTGTGTGCCTGCTTTCCCTTCCCGTTGTTGGATGGGGTCCGGGAAGTTGGGCCGCCCCGTCACCCCAATCCGAATCATTAGAGACCCTGGCCAAACAACTGGCGGCAACAGGGGCTCCCTCGGTGGCGCACCAGCTCGCCCTGATCTCCCAGCAGTCAGAAGATCCTGAGGCTGCGGCGCTAGCTTCCTTTGTCCTGGGTTATTCTGCATACCAGAACGGCGATTTCAAAGCAGCGGCCGGGTTCTTTGCCCATCCCAATCTTAACAATCTCATTATTGCAGATTATTCCGTACTATTCCTGGCGCGGAGTCAGCATCGACTGAAGTCTTATGCCGCCGCCATCACCACACTTGAGAATTTTTCGAGCCGATTTCAAACCAGCCGTTTGGTGATCGATGCCAACATCGAACGCTGTCAGGTTTGGAATGAGAATGGCGAGTCTGGTCGTTGCGTTCAGCTGCTGCAGTCGCTTCCTAATCTGGAGACTACGCCTCGGCTCATGCTTGTCTTGGCCCAAGCACATGATTCGGGCTCAAACTGGAGTGCAGAAGCCGGCCTCTTGCAACGAATCGCCTATGAGTATCCATTGAGTCCGGAAGCTCCGCAAGCCAGGGACATGCTCCAAACCCTTCGCCGCCTTCACGCGACGTCGGTTGCTATGCCCTTGGCGGCCGCCGTGTTGGCTCGGGCAGAGACTTTTTATGGTCAGAAGCGATATAAAGAGTCCCTCTCTGACTATCAGAGTCTCCTCATTTCCGGAAAGAAATCAAGCCAGCGCTTGTCAACAGAAGAGCGGGCCTACCTTGGGTTGAAAATAGGCGAGTGCCTGTTGCGTCTCGGACGCCTTCGAGAAGCTGGAAATGCGGTGGCCAAGGCGACTCCGCTGGCGGGGGAGAAAGAGGCCGAACGACAATATACCGCGGCGGAGCTAAAAAGAAAGAAATCGGCACGATCCTCGGAGGACTTTGAACGAGCCGTCATTCAGCTTGAAGAAAAGTTTCCCTCCAGCCCTTGGACAGAGGCGGGCATCTTCTCGCTGGGGAATTACTTCCTCGTTCATCATGACCGTCCCCGCGCCACAGTCGAGTTTGAGAAGATTGTCCAGCGATTTCCCAAGGGCAGAAATGCTTCGGAGTGCCTCTTCCGGGTGGCCTGGAGTGCCTACTTGAGACGAGACTATCCCGCTGCGCAGGCGGCCTTCAAGAGTTTTGTGGGGCTTTATCCGGATTCCAGCCGGGCGGGTCCGGCCCTTTATTGGATAGGACGAATCGCCGAGATGTCGAATCCCCAGGAAGCTGCAGGCTATCTGGCTGAGGTGAGCCGGGCATTTGGGGAAAATGTCTATGCTCAATCGGCTCGCGGGCGGCTGTCCAAATTGCGCCTCCGTGAAGACGAGGAAAAACTGGAACCGGCGCTACCTAATCTCAAGCCAAAGATTTCCCTGGAGGACCCTGCGCCAGCGGAGATGGCGACAAGCGATTCCTTGAAGCGTGCCGATGTATTCAGGAAGCTCTCTCTGCTGGACCTGGCGGCCCGGGAACTGCGCACCCTTCTTGACCGAACCCGCTCGGTCGAAGCCACCAAGGAACTTGCCGGAATTTATTTGACTCGTCAGAACTATGGCGCCGCCATGGCGACGGTGAGACAGGCCTTCCCCGAATACTACCGGGCTTCACTGGACCAGCTGCCCGTGGAGTTGTGGCAAGCGCTCTTCCCGCTGCCTTATTGGTCCACCATCCGTGCCGAAGCACAACGGAAAGGCGTGGATCCCTATCTCGTGGCAGCACTCATCCGGCAGGAGTCAGCGTTCGATACGGATGCTAAATCCCATGCAAATGCGCAGGGGTTAATGCAGTTGTTGCCGCGGGAGGCGCGAAGATATGCAAAGAAGGAGAAGCTCTCTCGTTGGCGCCCTAAAAACATCTACACTCCCGAAATCAATATCCGGTTGGGTGTGGCCTATCTGGTAGACACCCTGCACCGTTTCAACGGGAGATTAGAGCTGGCACTGGCCGCTTACAATGCGGGCGATGACCGGGTGATCGCTTGGACGCAGGAACAGTCAATGGCGGGAATGGCAGAAGATCCCATGGAGTTCATTGAGAGTATTCCGTTTACTGAGACCCGGGATTATGTTCAAATCCTCCTGCGCAATCTCAATTATTACAAAAAAATCTATCCCCAGAACGGGACTACCCCCTGAATAAATTTGCTATAGCGCTTTGAGAGGGCAAGCGTGTCCAAGAAGATCACTTCCTTTAAGTCGGACCAGTTCACAGAGTCTGTGATTCGCGAGATGACTCGACTGGCCATCGAATACAAGGCCCTCAATCTGGCTCAGGGATTCCCCGATTTCCCTGCACCGGCGGAGATTAAAGCCGCCGCGAAGGAAGCGATTGACAGCGACATCAATCAATATGCGATCACCTGGGGGGCGCGATCCTTCCGGGAGGCTATTGCTGGAAAGGTGGAACGGACGCTGGGTCTCTCCATTGATCCGGAGACAGAAATCACCGTCTGCTGCGGGGCGACGGAGTGCATGATGTCGACTATGCTTGCCATCATCAACCCCGGGGATGAGGTGATTATCTTTGAGCCATTTTACGAAAACTATGGTCCGGATGTGGTCATCAGCGATGCGACGCCGCGGTTCGTCCGCTTGCAACCCCCCGCAAAGGATGACTCCACCGGGGTATGGCATTTCGATCGGGAGGAACTGGAGGGGGCCTTCAACCAACGGACCAAAGCAATCGTGATCAACACACCTAACAACCCCACCGGAAAGGTCTTCACGAGGGAGGAGCTGGAGTTTATTGCATCATTATGTCTTCGATGGAACACCCTGGCCATCACCGATGAGATCTATGAACATATCCTGTTCGATGGGGCGAGGCATGTCGCGATGGCAGCCATTGACGGGATGCGGGAACGGACCGTGCTGATCAACGGAATGTCGAAGACGTACAGTGTGACGGGCTGGCGGGTGGGTTATGCGATCGCCCCACCGGGGATCACCAATGCGATCCGGAAGATGCACGATTTTGTCAGCGTGGGGGCCCCGGCACCCCTGCAGGAAGCGGGGGCAGTCGCCATGCGTTTCCCTCCGTCCTACTACGAGCAATTGGCGCTCGGGTACTTGCATCGCCGCGACCGTCTGTTGGAGCTTCTATCACGCGCCGGCTTTCGATGCTTCAAGCCGTTCGGGGCGTATTACATTATGACCGATATTTCTGAGTTCGGTTTTCAAAACGACGTCGGGTTTGCCGAATTCCTGGTCAGGGATGTGGGAGTCGCAGCAGTTCCGGGGAGCAGCTTTTATAAGGATCCTGCCAATGGGAGCCAGTACCTTCGGTTCGCCTTCTGTAAGACCGAGGAAACTTTCAGGGAGGCAGAGATCCGGCTCGGGAAAATCAAAGCCAAGATGGAACGGCAGGGAAGATAGTCTGTTCGGGCCGTTCCCTAATTCTCCCCGATCTTCGCCCTCGCCTCCAGATCCGCGTAGGAAAGCTTTCCTGTCTTATACTCACGCAAATCGCGCACCGAAAAACGGATGACCGTGGAAGTTCGAGTTTCCGGGGAGAACAGGGAGTAATCCTGCGGGACGGGGGCCTTCAGAAGGACCGAGATGTATTCACTCGGCTGTAGCCCGGGGATGGAACTGCCATAGTCGGCAACCGCCCTCATGATGGCGTCCTGCAGGTGCTTCCGCTGGGCCTCCGACTTTGATTCTTCCTCGGAGGGTCTTTCCGTGTCCGTTTCGGCGCCTTCCTCCAGAAGACTCGACTCAAACACATTCAATTGAGGGACGAGATTGGCCTCCCGGAGTTTTGAAAAAAGCTCACGCAGGGCGATTTCCTTATTTGGTCCTTGCGACTGGCGCACATAAGCCTCGATGAGTTTGGAGAAGGTATCCAGCGGCGTCTTGGGGGCGAGGTCGGACTTCGTTTCCACCAGGACACGGGTTGAGGGATCGGATTGAGCGGGGGTGGGTCCCGTCGATTGTGCACGGACCGTCCTTCGGCCAGGGACCACTCCGAACGATTTCTTGAAGATCCAGTTCATGGATCGTTGTTCGCTGAAGTTGGGGAGATACACCTCAAAGATCACACCGTATCCGTCGAGGTAAATGCCTTCAGCGCGGTTCCCTTCGCTGCTGCGCAGATACAAGACGGTCGGATTGTTCTCGTCCCCTTTCTTTGCCACGGTCATGGCGACGGTGCTGAGCGCTTGCTGCCTCACCGTATTGAGGACGTTTTCGACGATTTGGATGCTCCGCTTCATTTGTTCGTGATCGGTGGGGGGAGATTGATTTTGTGCGCCCCACGCGACCGTCGCCACAAGAATTCCAGCTCCCCCGGCGACGCATACAGCTAATTTTCGAAGTGTCTTCATTGATGACCTCTTTCCGTTCTTACTGATCCTAATTTTCCTTCCCTCCCGGCCCGCTCAATGAACGGGGCGCGGCGGGGCATCCTCAAGGAATCATTTAGGTTGATATGAGGCTTTCTGAATCAGATCCACCAACTGTTGCGTCTGTTTTGCCTGCTGCGAAGTGCGTGCGTCCAGCGATGTGAAAGCCATGCGAATCTGCTGCAGGTCGGCCAGCCGCTGTTGCTCGAGATTGTCATACACCGCCACATAATCCAGTTTGTGTTTATCGTTGAGCCGCCTCGCCAGGTCGGCCAGCTGGGTTCGATATCCGGAGGTCAATTGATTCACGAGACGGATCTCCTCAGACTTGACGAGTTGTTCCTGCCGGTTTTCGCTTTCCTGGATCAGCCGGCTAACCTCGCGGAGGATATCGGACCTTGCCGGCTCCTGCGCATTGATGGAAGAGGGCGACGGAAGTACCGCCGGGCTTGCCGGCGAAAGCCGCGGTTCGGCAGGGGTCGAGGGGGCCGAGTCGGGCCGCCGCAGCAGGTCAGCTCGAAATGCAAAGCCGTTCTTTGAGATCTCGATCTCAGTGCCTAAGACGGAAAATGCCACCAGCAGGAGAAAGGCGGAGGCGGTCGCCAACGCCGCGACGTTTCGCAAGCCCCACTGCTCCGGAATCAACCATTGTTTTAGGAATCCCAGGGGGGATGGATAGGGAACCGTAATCGAGAAATCGCGGGCGGCAGGGTCCTTCCACTCGGCGAGATCACTCCGAACGAGCTTGAATTCATTCACCTCGGCGTTGCAGGAAGAGCACGCCTTCAGATGGAGGACCGCTTCAGCCCGTTCTTCCTCCGGGATTTCCTCGTAGAGAAAATCCAGAACCTTCTCTTTGAATTGATCGCAATTCATACTCTTCTCCCCACTGTCTGACTGTCCTTACCGGATACTCAGGGTTCTTTCCCTTGTCACCCGCACTCCCCGTCCTGATACATCCCGTCAAATCCCGGATACATCCTTCCGTCCTCCTTTTAAGCTTCGTGCAGCCCTTCGCGGGCCAGGCGTTTTTTCATTTCGCTGAGTCCCGCATACATCCGCGTCTTAACAGTGCTGGTCGGAACGTTCAGGACCTCTGCAATCTCCTTGAACGTGAGCCCGTGATATTCCTTCAGGATGAGGACAATCCGGCAGTCCGGAGGCAGGTGGTCCATGGCGCCCCGGACGCGGCGGGCTCTGTCTTGCTCAATGGCATGGTCTTCTATGCTGGGTCGCGGCCCAACGTTCCACTGAACCGCTTCGAGATCCGCCATCGTCCCTTTCTCGCGCATTTCGTCCAGTGACTCCCAAGCCGTGCGCTGACGCTTCCGCAGGTGGGAGGTGCTCAGGTTGATCGCGATGCGGTACAGCCAGGATGAAAACTTGGCTTCCCGCCGAAAGTTCTTGAGATTGAGGTAAGCGGCGGTAAACGCGTCCTGACACACCTCCTCTGCCTCGTGTTCTTTACCGAGCATCCGGTACACGAGGTTATAGATCACACGCTGCCAACGTACCACCAGCTCGTCGTAAGCGTGCGTGTCGCCTCGAACGGTCCTCTTTACCAGGGCTTCATCGGTCATCACTACAGTTCACCTTCGCAACGAAAGCGCTTGAGTTTTGACTGGCCTCTTCGCCATTGGCGCGTCAAGGGACCCTCTCCATATTTGCACGCTCCTGAATGTCTGGACTACCGGAAACATGAGGTGACACGGAATCTGCATCCATCCGAAGCCGGATCGGGGCGCTTCACCGCCGGCCACTCTCCGTCCCGCTCAAATCCGCACATTCTATTAGACTTTGTTCATAACAAAAAAGTCGGAAAAAAATTAAGGGCTCATGGAGGCGTCACCGACTTGGGTACCTCGGTAATCGCTGAAGCGGATCTCTTGCTTTGATGAGACAGGAGGTCCAGCGAAAACCCTTTTGAGGCAACTTTAACCAAACCCAAAGGGCCAATGCGCGCAGACCACCAAACTTCGGCGGCCCTCCCGTCCGCAAAGGAGAACCTCTGGTGCCTGGTCTTGAATTTCCCGGCCCTGGTTTCGACGGATTCCTCACCAAGAGTTTCAACCGACACAATCTTGGATGGTTGCACAGCGTGCCCTGACAGCAAAAAGCGTTCTTGAAGAAGGCGGATCGGAATCGCGAGGGCCGGCTCGGTGTTCTGTTTCGTGACGAAATCCCCGGTCGCTCCCTCCAACAAATAGGTCAGGTCCCCGAAAGGGCGGACAACGGAGTTGATGGTGGTGTGGCGATCGGTATCGAGCTCCGTAACCTGCGACTCGACGGTATAAAACTTTACCCGGCCGCGCCACTCTTCGGAGAGAACGGCGAAGCGCAATTTCTTAACTTCTTTCTTCAATTCCTGCTGAGTGACGAGCACATATTCCGAAGATTCACCCGCCCGCCACTCCGCCACCCCGTAGAGCTGAGGGTCCAAGGGCAGTCGCATGGCTGGGTTGGAACGGGGCACCTCCATCGCGGATCGCTGGGACGAGTTGGGGCTCGGCATCAGGACCCCGGCCAGGGCAAGCAGGAAGCAAAGTTTTTGACGCATTCTTTTGGTTTACGTTAGAATCCCTGTTCAGTTTGAGTGAATTATATCATGAGGTTTCATTTCCTTACTTCAGGCGAGTCTCACGGACCGGTGCTGACCACGATCCTCACCGGGCTTCCCGCTGAGGTCCCTGTCGATTTGGATTTTGTCAATGAGGAGTTGGCGCGCCGACAGGCCGGATATGGCCGCGGTGCCCGCATGAAGATCGAGCAGGACCATGCCACGATTCTCTCGGGCATCCGCTTTGGCAGAACGATCGGTTCGCCGGTGACTCTGCAGATCGAGAATCGCGACTGGGTCAACTGGCAGACCGCCATGGATGCGAAGGCAGAGCCCGCTGATGTGGTTGAAAGGAAAACCGTGGCGCGTCCGCGACCCGGTCACGCCGACCTGGCTGGGGCCCTAAAATATAACACCAAGGACCTTCGCAACATCCTGGAACGCTCCAGTGCCCGCGAAACCGCGGCGCGGGTGGCGGCGGGTGCGGTGGCCAAACTCTTTCTCTCGCAGTTCGGGATTGAGGTGGCAAGCCATACGGTCGCGGTCGGGCCCGTAGCCCTCAGCGAATCCCGCACGGTGAGCTTCGACGAAATCCAGGCCCTTCGATCGAAACCTGACTCGCGGTTGAGGTGTGTGGATGAAGAGACAGAACAGGAGATGATTCGCGTCATTCAACAAGCCGCCTCGGAGGGCAACACCGTGGGCGGATGCTTCGAGGTGGTAGGGAAGGGCATTGTCGCCGGCTTGGGGTCCCACATCAGCTGGGAGACCCGCATCGATGGCCTGTTGGCCCGGGCGGTGATGTCGATCCAGGCGGTCAAGGCCGTGGAAATCGGAGAGGGCATCCAGAATGCATTTCGGTTGGGCGCCCAGGTCCACGACGAGATTCTTTACCAGAGCGAGGAGCACAGGTTCTCGAGGGCCTCGAACCGTTCCGGGGGCATTGAAGGCGGGATGACCAATGGCGAAGAAGTTCGACTGCGCGGCTATCTCAAACCCATCTCGACCTTGAAGACCCCGCTGAAGTCCGTGGACATCTCTTCGAAGACGGTCGACGAAGCCGCTTTTGAGCGGTCTGATGTGAGTGTCGTGCCGGCCGCGGGCGTTGTGGCGGAGGCCATGGTTGCCCTGGTCTTGACAGGATGCTTCCTTGAAAAATTTGGTGGTGATTCCCTGGGGGAAACCCGTCGGAATTATGATGGTTATTGCGATCAGTTAAGAAACTTTTGAAGCAAGGAGTTTGGATCTTGGAAAACAGGATTTCGATCGTAGAGCAACATCGGCAGATCATGCGGGTGCTCAGATACGGCGCGGAGGTCCTGCAAGTGAAAGCGGCGCCGGTAGTGAAATTCGACAGCGAGTTACGCAAATTGTTCGACCGCATGATTGCCACGATGCATGCGGAGCATGGTGTAGGTCTTGCTGCACCGCAGGTGGGAGTTTCGCAGCAAGTGGCCATAATTGACATTTCCGGCGGTGAAGATCCGGGCAAGCTCATTCGAATCTGTAATCCGGAGATCATTGAGCAGCATGGGAAACAAAGCGTGGAGGAAGGGTGCCTGTCTTTTCCGGAAATTCGTGCCGTCATTACACGGCCGATGCAGGTTTTGGTGCGCGGGCAGGATCCCGAGGGGAAGGTCATCGAGATCGAGGGTAAAGACCTTCTGGCGCGCGCCTTCTCACATGAGATTGACCATCTCAACGGAGTGCTGATCATTGATCATGTTTCTGCGCTGAAGCGGGACTTGATCCGGAGGCGAATCAAGAAAAAGATGGCGGCGGGCGAGTGGGGATAGGCAGGCTCAGACCAGTTGCTCTCCAGGGGTAATTCTAAAGCCATTCAAAAAATCGATTCCTTCCATGCGGCGGTGACCTGCCGGTTGGACTTCCAGGAGGCTCAAACATGCGCCTCCCCCCGTCCGCACCTGCAAAGCGGAATGCGGTCGGTGAATCAATGTTCCCGGAGGGGATTCTGTTTCCATGTCCCCGGCTTCCGTTGGCTTCCCCGTTCTCCAGACTCGAAGGTACCCTCCTCTAAAGGTAGTGAAGGTTCCGGGCCAAGGGTTCAGTCCGCGAACGCAGTTGTGGATTCTGTTTGCCGGCCAGCCCCAGTCGAGCTTCCCATCTTCCTTTTTGAGAATCGGCGCCAGGGTCGCCTGAGAGTCGTCCTGCGTCCGGGGATGGAGGGAGCCTTCCTCGATTCCCTCCAGCGATTCCATCAACAGTTCGGCTCCTAGTCCAGCCAGTTTGTCATGCAGGGTCTGTGCATTGTCCTCCGGAAGGATTGCCACCGCGCGTTGAAGAAGTATGTTGCCGGTATCCAGGCCCGCGTCCATTTGGAGGGTGGTGACCCCCGTGTGGATCTCTCCGTTTGCTACCGCCCATTGGATCGGGGCTGCTCCGCGATATTTGGGGAGCAGGGAAGCGTGAACATTGATGGCGCCGTATCGGGGCATCTCGAGCATCCAGGGGGGAAGGATCTTTCCGTAGGCGACAACGACAATGACATCGGGCCCGAGTTGCGCCATCGTCTCCCGAACGTCATCGGTCCGAATCTTCTCAGGCGAATAGACAGGGAGATGGTGAATGGCAGCGAACCGTTTGACCGGCGGCGGGGTGGGGGTATGCGAGCGGCCTACGGGACGATCGGGTTGCGAAAACACCCCTGCCACGGTGTGTCTGGATTCCACCAGCCTGGCCAGCGACGGGAGAGCGAAGATGGGTGTACCCATAAAAAGGATATTCATGATTGGACAAGCGATCAGCGGTCAGCAATCAGCGATCAGCTTTCAGCAAGCAATTATCATCCATTAGGTATCAGTTCTCAGAATATGATCTTGTGCGACCGGTAGTTGGCTCTAAAACTTCCCTCCCATCTCTCGGCCTCTGTTGAGCTCTCCTCGAGTCAACCAGCGCTTAGCAAGAATACCGGAGTAAACTCAATATCAAACCTCGACCCTCGAAGGCAAATAGCTGGTTGCTGTTCGTTGATGGCTGACCGCTGATGGCTGATCGCCAATTGCTGATTGCGACCCGAAGTTCGCTATGCTAAACTTTGTTTTTCGGAACGCAAGCAGGAAGGTTGCGCGAATTCTGACGGCGGCAGAATAGCATTTCAGATGCTTGTAGAAAAGTTGAAATTGATCGGCCGGACTTTACTCACCGTGTTCATCCTGGTGAGTGTCGCGTTTCTCAGCGCCCTGACGGCGATGCGATTTGCCATTCGCGGGCAGGTGGTCCGGGTCCCCCAGGTGGTGGGTCTGGATCAGGTTCAAGGCGAGGGTAGGCTTGCCTCCAGCAAACTGCTTCTGAAAGTGGAGTCAAAAGTTTATAATGACTCCCAGCCGGCAGGTGTCATTGTTTCTCAGGATCCTCCGGTCGGCGCCCAGGTGAAGACTCACGGAAAGGTAAGCGTTGTTTTGAGCCTGGGGAGGCGCAAGGTCCCCATCCCGGACCTTATCGGGGGAACCCTGCGGGCCGCGCGCATCAATCTGGTAAGGCGGGGATTGACCCTGGGATTGGTGGCGTCGGTGAGCAGTGGGACAGTGGAAAGGGACCGGATCGTCTCGCAGGAACCTCCGGCAGACTCCAAGGAAGTTTTGAGTCCGTCGGTGGATGTTGTGCTGTCACGCGGCGCGGGAATTGAGGCATACCTGGTCCCCGATTTTATCGGGATGGATTTTCGTCAGGCCTCGGAGATCGTTACTGGGGAAGGATTTGTCCGCGGGGCAGTGAATTTGCAGAGTTATCCGGATGTGGCCAGCGGGCTTGTAATTGCCCAGCAACCCCCCGCCGGAAGTAAAGTAGTGCCTGGCGCCTCGATCGGATTCACGGTGTCAAGATAGGCCATTTACAAAAACGATGATTGATATTCTACCCTCCATCCTTTCCGCAGATTTTGCCCATCTAGCCGACGAAATACGCACCGTGGAGGAAGCGGGAGCCACGATGTTGCATGTCGACGTGATGGATGGGCACTTTGTCCCCAACATCACCATCGGCCCCCCGGTGATCGAGTGCATCCACAAGGCAACCTCGTTACCCCTGGATGTGCATCTGATGATTACAGAACCCGAGCGCTATTTGAGAAACTTTATCGACGCCGGGGCCGATTCGATCTCTGTCCAGGTAGAATCCACAGTCCATCTGGACCGGGTGATCCAGTTCATCAAGAATGAAGGCCGCAGTGCCGGCGTCGTCCTGAATCCCGCGACGCCCCTGACGATGGTGGAGGAGGTCTTGGAGAACGTCGATCATGTGCTCATCATGTCAGTCAATCCAGGCTTTGGCGGGCAGAAATTCATCGATTACAGTCTGGACAAGATTGCGCGTTTGAAGGAAATGATTGAAGAAGCCGAACTGGACTGCCGCATCGAAGTGGATGGCGGGATTGAAAGCGGGAATTTGCGCGAGGTGCTGGAAGCGGGGGCGGAGATGATCGTGGTCGGCTCCCACATTTTCCATGCCGAGGATCCCGCGGAAGCGCTGCGGGAGTTGTTCCGCATCGCCCGGCAGTTTGAGGGGGAATCCAGCGTGGAGTCCACCGCACGATTCGAGTCTTGAATCGAGATTTTCAAAAATGGGAAGGAGAAAGTTGGGCATGTTGAAACGATGGGTGATGGGAATTGGGATCGGCCTGATGATAGGTTCCCTGTACGGGTGCCTGTTCTTTGGGCATAAGAAGGCCGCCGCCGTGGCACCCACGACGGAAACGGAGCCGGATAAGATCCTCTTTGAGCGGGGAGTCGCGGAGATAGAAAAGGGGCGCTATGATGTCGGGCGCTTGACCCTGCAAACTCTGATCAACACCTACCCGGACAGTGAATATCTTTCCAAAGCGAAGCTGCAAATTGCCGATTCGTTTTATAAACAGGGGGGAACGACGGGATTGGTCCAGGCGAAGGCGGAATACATGGATTTCAGGACGTTCTTCCCCAACGATCCTGACGCGGCAGAGGCCCAAATGAAGGCCGCGATGACCAACTATCGACAGATGGAAAAGCCCGATCGCGATCGCACCCAGGCGCGAGCCGCAGAAGAGGAATTCAAATTCATGCTGGCGCAATACCCCAAGAGCCAGTATGCCCCCGAAGCACAGCAGAAACTGCGCGAAGTACAGGAGGTTCTGGCCGAGGGAAATTTTGAGGTGGGCCGGCAGTATTTTTTGCGGCGCTCCTACCGGGCGGCCATGGACCGGTTCCGGGAAACGCTGCAAAAGTATCCGGATTATAGCGGACAGGACAAGACGCTGTGGTTGTTGGCCCAGTCTTTCGAGCGAACCAACAATGACCGGGGCGCCGCGGAGACCTTCTCGAAAATCATTCAGTACTTTCCCAGCAGTGATTACTTTGATAAATCGAAAGAGCGCCTGGCCGATTTGAACATGCCGATTCCGGCCACCGACCCCAAGGCCGTCGAGGTGGCACAACAAGAGGAAGCAAACCGCGCCCACAAGGGCATGATGGGTCATGTGTGGGGGATGATGAGGAAGAGCCCGGATGTCACCTTAGCCCGGACAACCCCGTCACCCATGCCGCCTTTTCCCACCGAAACCGCATCGAAGCAGCCTCCACCCTCCCCCGAACCGGGTGCGGGAGGCGCCTCTGCGGAAATCACCGTGGGTCGGGTGTCGAGTTCGCCCGCCAGTTCCAAAGCGACCCCTGATTCCAACGCGAGTGCCCCAACCCCATCCTCGGGAACCAGCAAGGATGCCAACCCTCCGGCCGCCGCCCCCCCGCCCACCGACGATAACAAACCGGCGGTCAGTCAGGACAAAAAGGACTCATCTTCTGAGACTTCGAAGTCAACCTCCAAGAAGAAAAAGAAGAGCCTAAGAAAGAAAATCTTGAGGTTTTGAGCTTCTTCCGTTTATTATCGGGGGAGTCTTGGGGCAAACAATGCGCCCGATCATCAGAGACGCATAAGGGAGGCGCCCATCCAGAAAGAAGACTTCTCAATGCCTACAAAAATTCTACTCGCGGACGACAGTATTACCATTCAGAAGATCGTCCATCAAACCTTTGAGCATGAATCGGTCGAGTTGACCCTGGTGGGGAACGGGGACGCCGCCATTCGTAAGATGCACGAGGTCGCACCCGATCTCGTGCTGGCCGATATTTTCATGCCGGGGAAGACCGGCTATGAGGTCTGTGAATACGTCAAGCAGCAGCCGGAGCTGGCGTCGGTCCCGGTCATTCTGCTGGTTGGGGCCTTTGAGCCGTTCGATGAGAAGGAAGCTGCGCGGGTGCACGCGGACGATCACCTCAAGAAGCCCTTTGCACCGCAGATGCTGGTGGAGACGATCCGGAAATTTGTAGTGCTTGAACCGAGTGAATTGAAGGGACGAGAATCAACAGGGCCTGAAGCATCTGAAGTGATGCCTCCCCCGCCGGCTCCCGCTGAAACCCAATGGCATGCAGAACAATCCGAAGTCATCCCGTTGGCTCCCCCCGTCGATTTCAGTCGCGCTGTTACCCGACCCCTTGTGGAAGAGCCCCCGCCGCTGCCCTCGGTGGCGCGGGAAGAACCTCAGGAATCGGCGGTCGGGCGCCGAGTGGAACCAGCCCCCCCGGTGGCGGAATTCCCGAACTTTATGGAAGAGAGTGAGGCGCCGCTCGAGATATCACACGTGCATGAACCTCCCGCGGACGAAAGTGTCATGGAAACACAGCGGTTGATGTCCGGACCCGAAATGGTCCCACCCCCACCAAGTTTTGAACGGGTTAGGGAAGAGGCCTCGGCTGCGGCGGAACCAGAGCCCTGGGAAGCGCAGCCTCCGCTGACCTTGGAGGAACCTCCTGTATTTTCCCCTGGGCCGACGACGGAAGTGGAACCCGTGGCCCTGTCGGAGCCAAGCCGAGAGTATTTATCTGAACTAAGAGAGACACCTGTTTTAGAGCCTTCGGAAAGTGCAGCCTTGGAAGCGTCGGCAGAAAGAGGGTTCCATCTCAATCCAGCCTTTCCGGTCGCTGAGGAATTCTCAAAACCCCAGGAGGTTCTGTCTCCACCTTCCCTCCCTGAGACGGCTTCTGAATCAGCCCCCGCGGTAACGGCTCCTGAGATGGCGACATCGCGCACACCTCACGCCGGCGAATCCGAGGAATTGGGATCAGCGCTCACGGATGAGTTTAAGGAGTTTCAACGTGAGCTGGTGCGCCATGCCCCTAACGTCCTGCCTCAACTGGTCGAAGAGCCGCTCGCCGAGGAGCCTCCCTTTCAACCTTCTCCGGTGGAAGGCGTCGCGCCCGTAGAGGAGGAGGTGATGGGACCTCCCGCTCCTTTCATGCCCCGTGAAGAGATCCCCGCGGCGCCACCGCTGGAGCTTGCGGCGATCCCGACGCCTCCACCACTTGATCTTGGAGAACCGTTTGCGCCACCTCTTCTTGATTTTGCGGAGACCCCCGCATTTGCTCCGCCGGAACTGGCGGAAGCCTCCTTGCCTGTCCCAGCGAAGGCGGGAGAGTCTCTGCCGGCCCCAGCGCCGTCTCTCGGTCCCGGAGAACTCTCACAAGAGATGATTGATGCCATTGCGCGGCGCGTCGTGGAACAAATGTCATCTCGCGTCGTCGAGGAGATTGCCTGGGAGGTCGTCCCCGAGATTGCGGAGACGCTCCTGCGGAAAAACATCGCCGAGAAAAAGTGACCTCAGCAACCATCCCCCTGCCTGCCCGCCCGGCCGGCTGCAAAGATCAATCCAGTTTCTAATGTTGATAAGTTCTGATCTCGCCCCCCGGTAGGTGTCCGTTCCCAAGACGATCCCCCGATCCTTCAGTTTCCCCTCCTTCGACCCTCCTTATCGGATGTAAATCGACGATCCTCAGTTCAGGGGATATTGAGCATTCCCGGCAAGTGAAGGGGGAATGATTCATGCTATAATCCCCTGTTTTCAAAGCAATTTGAGAAAGCATCGTGAGGACGTTGCGGGAAATGAAACGCGAAATCTCGAAGGTGTACGACCCGAAGAGTGCAGAGGAGAAGTGGTACCCCTTGTGGGAGTCCAAGGGGTACTTCGTGGCCGACGTGCACTCGACCAAGCCTTCTTATGTCATGGTCATCCCTCCCCCTAATGTGACCGGGACACTGCACATGGGGCATATGCTGGTGTGTACGCTGCATGACATTGTGGCACGCTGGCGGCGTATGAGCGGCGACAACGTGCTGTGGCTTCCCGGAATGGATCATGCCGGCATCGCCACACAGAATGTCGTCGAGCGACTGCTCCTGGAGGAAGAACACCTGACTCGGCACGATCTGGGGCGGGACGAATTCGTGAAGCGGGTCTGGCAATGGAAAGAGAAAAGTGGCGGAATCATTTTGAGACAGATGCGCCGGCTGGGGGCTTCGCTGGATTGGACGCGGGAGCGGTTCACCCTCGATGAAGGACTCTCGCGCGCGGTACGGGAAGTATTCGTCCGACTTTTTGAAGAAGGGTTGATCTATCGTGCCAAGCGCCTGATTCATTGGTGCCCCCGATGTACAACGGCCCTTTCCGACCTGGAGGTGAAATATGAAGAGCGGAGCGGCCGGCTTTGGACGATCAAATATCCGCTTAAACCAACGAGCGCAACTGCCGGGGCTGAGGAGTTTGTCACGGTGGCCACGACCCGTCCGGAAACGATGTTGGGGGACACGGCGCTGGCGATTCATCCTGAGGACGAGAGGTACTTCTACTTGAAAGGCCGGACGGCGATCCTGCCGCTGATGAAGCGGGAGATTCCCATTGTTGAAGAAGGGAGCGTCGATCCTGAATTTGGAACGGGGATTGTCAAGGTCACTCCGGCGCACGATCCGAATGATTTCGAGATAGGGGTGAAGAACAATCTGCCGCAGATCTCGATCCTCGACGAACAAGGGAAGATCATTAATGCCGGGGCGTACAACGGCCTGGACCGCTTCGTCGCGCGCAAGGAAGTGCTTGAGGACCTGAAGGCACAGGGACTGCTGCTCGAAGAAAGCCCGCACGTCCACAACGTCGGGAAGTGCGACCGCTGTGGGACGGTGGTGGAGCCGCTCATCTCGACCCAATGGTTTATGAAGATGAGCGACCCTGATCCTTCGAAGAATCTCTCGGCCCCCGCTCTCAAGGCGGTCGAAGACGGCTATATCCGGTTTGTGCCTTACAACAAGATCAATGTCTACCGGGAATGGATGACCAACATCCGCGATTGGTGCATCTCCCGGCAGCTGTGGTGGGGACATCGCATCCCGGTGTGGTATTGCGATGCGTGCGGTCACACGATGGCGATGGTCACCGACCCGTCCCAATGTAGCAAGTGCCAGAGTGATCGGGTTCGCCAGGACCCGGATGTGCTGGACACGTGGTTCTCCTCGCAGCTTTGGCCGTTCTCCACGCTGGGATGGCCTGAACCGACGGAGGATCTTAAGAAATTCTACCCCACCACCACGATGATCACCGCCGCTGATATTATTTTCTTCTGGGTCGCCCGAATGATCATGAGTGGGCTGCGGTTCATGGGGCACGAGCATTGGCGCGCCGGGAATTCAAGCCTGAAGAGTTACCTGGACTGGACGCCCCTGGAGTGGGAGGCCTCTGTTCCGTTTCACACCGTGTACTTCAATGTGCTGGTGCGCGATGCGGAAGGCCAGAAGATGTCAAAGTCCAAGAAGAACGTCATTGATCCCCTCGAAGTGACGGAACAGTATGGGACCGACGCAGTCCGTTTTACGCTGGCCGCCATGGCGGCTCCCGGAGCCGACATTGCTTTGTCCAAGGAACGTATGGAAGGATATCGGGCCTTTGCCAACAAGATTTGGAATGCGGCCCGCTTCGTCCTGATCAACCTTCCCGAGGAGAGGGTGGAGTTTCATCCCGATGCGGATCTCGACTGCGCGGAAACTGTGTTTGACCGCTGGATCCGTTCCCGTCTCGCTTCAGTCACTGAGGAGGTGAATCATGCCTTGGAAGAATTCCGGTTCCATGAGGCCGCCCATGTGGTCTATCAATTTTTCTGGCATGAGTTGTGTGACTGGTACCTCGAGCTGGTGAAGCCGGCGCTGACCGATGTGCTTGGCCCGCTGGAAACCCGGGCGACGCAGACGCGTTCCCTGGTGGCGGTTTTCGATTATGCTTTGCGGTTGCTTCATCCCTTCATGCCGTTCATCACGGAAGAGTTGTGGCAACAGTTGCCGGGGGCAGGGGAGTCAATTTGTGTGGCACGATTTCCTGGACACTTGATGGAACATTACGCAGACCCGCAGGCTGAAAAGATGGTCCACTTGCTCCAGGGTGTGGTCACAGGCATTCGGAGTTTGCGGGCGGAGAATGAGATCGGGCCTTCCCAGAGAATCCCGGCCCAGGTTTTTCTGGTGGATCCCACCCACATGGGGGTGTTGGAACAGTTTGAACCTCAGATCCGGATGCTGGCCGGACTGAATACACTCCAGCTTTCTACAGGGGGCGTGACCGCCATCAAAGGCCTCAAGCATATTGAAGCGGAATTTGCGGTTGTTATTTCGGCTTCGGCGGTGGGCAACCGTGCCAAAGAGGTCGAACGGTTAACGCGCGAGAACCAGAAGCTGGAAAAAGACATTGAGAACATTAAGAATAAACTCAACGACCCAAAATTCATCGAACGGGCTCCGGAGGTGGTGGTGGCGGAATGGCGTGCGCGCCTGCAGGAACTGCTGACCAAACGTCAGCGCATCGAGGAAAGCCTGAGCGCCTATTCCGAGAGCTGAGAAGAGGTGGGTGGACATGGGCCTCATCTCTGCACGGTGGGAATCAGCGATCATTAAAGCAATTGACGCCACGATGCCGAGGTGATTTTTAAAATGGCGAAAGGCGGCCCTCAGGAAGTTTTTGAATCGGGAGGTCACCACCCATCGCGGACCCGGGCAGCAGGATTTCCCACAGATGAACACCTATGGATGAACTCACCGTCAGGAAAATCGACAAGCTGTTGAACCTCATGGTCGACAACGCCACGGTGGTCGTGTCCGGCGAGAAAATTGCCAGGGAATTGAGTGTCACCCGATCACAGGTGTGGCAATGGGTTGAACGGCTCCGGAACTTAGGCTGTGAAATCCAAGGAGTCCCGGCAACCGGCTACCGGCTGAAAAAGCTGCCCGATCTCCTTGCGCCTGAGCTGGTCCGGCGGGAGCTTGGCTCAAGTTCCTTCGGAAAGACCATCCATCATTTTTTGGAGATCGACTCCACGAACGATTATGCTACCCAGTTGGCAATATCGGGGGGAGCAGAAGGGACGGTTGTCCTTGCCGAGGAACAAAAGGCCGGTCGCGGGCGCATGGGCCACCAATGGCACTCGGAACCCCTGAAAGGGATCTATTGCTCGGTCATCCTCCGTCCCGGGTTGCCTCCGGTGAAGGGGCCCTTGTTGACCCTTGCCGCGGCCCTGGCGGTCCGAGATGCCGTTTGCCGGATGGCCGACCTGAAGGTGGATATCCGCTGGCCCAACGATTTGATGATCGGGGGGAAAAAATTCTGCGGCATTCTCGCGGAGATGAATGCCGAAGTGGGACGGATCAGGTTCGTGGTGCTGGGGATCGGGGTCAATGTGAACCATACCTCTTTCCCCAAGGAGATCTCTCATTTGGCCACCTCGCTGAAATTGGAAACGGGGAAGACGTGGTCCCGGATCGAATTGACGGGACAAATGCTCAGGCGCCTTGAATTGCTTTGCCGCGAGATGGAGAAGGCGGGAGGCGACGGCATCATCAAACGATGGAGTGAGATTTCATCTTTTGCAGAGCATAAGAGGGTGGAGGTTCACTCCAACGGGACTTCGTTTTTTGGCGAGACGGCAGGGTTGGATGAAAACGGGTTTCTTCGAGTGAGACGTGACGACGGACGCACCGAGACGATTTATTCCGGCTCGATTTCCGAGGCGAGCGAGCGCACGAAGGAGTCGTGAAATTCCGGTGTCGCAGAGGAAGACTCAGACACCGCAGCATGGAGGCCATCCCCTGGGATCTTGATCGGGGGAGTCGCGGATTTAAAACCGAGGTCCTGGACAGGTGGATCCACAGATCCGGAGAGGAAGCCGACATTCGCAATCGGCATCAGGCAATGGGATGACGTTATGAACTGAAATGCCATCGGGCCGATTGACGATGGCAGGAGGCGCCGGATTCATCCGGTGGACGGAATGGGGAGGTCATGAATGATCCTTGTGGTGGACGTGGGGAACACGAATACGGTCCTGGGTGTTTATGATGGAGAAACCTTGTTAAACCACTGGCGCCTGGCCACGCGCCCTGAAGCCACCGTCGATGAGTACGGGATCTTGAGCCGCAACCTGTTTTCCCTCGCCCGGATCGACTCGTCAAAGATTTCAGGGGTCATCATCGCTTCGGTGGTTCCTCCTCTCGATCCCATCCTGAGGCAGATGGCAGTGCAGTATTTTCATCTACAGCCGATGTTTGTGGAACCGGGAGTCAAGACCGGATTGGCCGTGAAATATGATCCGCCCCAAGATGTGGGCGCGGATCGGATTGTGAATGGCGTCGCGGCCTGGAAGAAGTATGGCGGCCCGTTGATTGTGGTGGATTTCGGAACAGCGACGACCTTTGATGCGATTTCGAAGAAGGGGGAATACCTGGGGGGAGTGATTGCCCCCGGGATCGTGATCTCTTCGGAGGCGCTCTTTGAGCGCGCGGCGCGACTTCCGCGTGTGGATATTCGGCCGTCGCGGAAGGTCATTGGCACAAGCACTGTCGGTTCCATGCAATCGGGCCTCTTCTACGGCTATGTCGGACTGGTGGAAGGTCTCATCGTGCGGATGAAGAAGGAACTGGGTAGTGATTCGAAGGTCGTGGCCACGGGAGGCCAGGCCGAAATGATCGCCAAGGGAACCGACGTTATTGACCACCTGGAACCGGATCTCATTTTGGAAGGTCTTCGAATTATTTATGAGCTGAATGTTTGAATCGCAGCTCGTATGACCATCACGTCGGGCATTCGTCTCTTTCGCACTTCGGCTGCAGGGCCCGGAAGGACTTTCCCCTCGCAGTCGTGATCCTCCCTGCTCGGAGAGAGACCCCGCAGAAACACTACCCACGATCCGGGTCGAACGTTCGGTCCTGATATCGCCCCCTTGGAACTACATGCGTAACTACTTCAATTACTTCACCGAGGTCGAGGAATACTTCCAGCAAAAACGCGGGGCAGGGATGTTGCTCTCGACCCTGGACTGGGCCCTGATCGACACGTGGCGCGAGGCCGAAATTCCCCTGGAGGTCGTCTTTCGGGGCATCGATGTGACATTCGAGAAATGGGAGAAGCGGCGCGTGAAGACACGGCGCATCAATGGACTGGCGTTTTGCCTCCAAGAGGTGATGACGGCCTACGAAGAACACAAGGAGGCCTCGGTTGGAAAAGGTGCATCGACGACTCGAACGGTGCGGGAAGAACTCTTCAATCCGCAGGAACTGAAGTCATTTTTTGCGGGTGTTCGAGCCTCCATCGGGGCGGCAGCCGAGATGCTTCGGGGTCCATCCTCCGGAATTCACGTGGCCCTCCACGAGGTAATGGGCACCGCGAATATCCCGCCCGTGGCAAATCCTCTGGGTCTGGCCGGGGACCTGGAAAGGCTCGTTGTCTCTCTGGAACAACTGGAACAAGAGTTCCTGTCCCAAGACAATTCCAGCGGAATTGATTTCGAACAACTGGAGCGTCGACTAGGGGCTGTCGAAGAAAAGATGCTGTCCGCGATCAAGAATTCGATCGACGACAGGACACTCGCTGATCTGGAAGCAGAATCCGACCGCGCCCTGGCGCCTTACCGGCAGAACATGCGGGCGGAGATGATTCTAAATTTGCGAAAACAGTTTATGCACAAACGGCTCCTGGAGCACTGGTCTCTCCCCCGGCTGAGCCTCTTTCATCTCCAGTGAATCCACCGATTGAATTGACCATCGAGAAGCTCGTCTATGGCGGCTACGGCCTGGCCTTTAAGGGAGAACGAGCGTTTTTCATTTTAAATGCCTTGCCCGGGGAAATCATCCGCGCCGAAATCATCCGCGAGAAGAAAGATACCTCCTTTGGGAAGACTGTCGAGGTCGTTCGTCCGTCGCCGTTGCGGATTGAGGCCCAGTGCCCTCATTTCATGCACTGTGGCGGCTGTCATCTCCAGCATCTTGGTTACCCGCAGCAACTCCAATTCAAAAGGGCAATCCTTGAAGAGACCTTCCTGCGGATCGGCCAGATAAAGCTTGCGGAGGTTGAGGTGGTGCCAAGCCCTCCGTGGAACTACCGGACCCGCGCCCAGTTCAAGGTGATGAAACGCCCGGGGAACGTCCAGATTGGCTTTTTTGCGGCGCAGTCCCACCGGCTTTGGGCGATCGATCAGTGCCCGCTTCTGGCAGGCAAGCTGAACGAATCACTCCGCGGTATTCAAACGGAGCGAGATAGTTTCTCCACGCCGAATGTGACGGCGGAGGAATTCCAGATTCGGACAACGGGGGATGAATCGCAGTGGGCGATGGATTTTGTAGGGCTGCCGCCGGAGTTCGACTTTGCAGAAGAGAGCCCGACCCTGGTCCCTGACGGAAATCTCACGCACCGGACGCAGGACGGGAATTTTCGTGTGGGGAGCAATTCTTTTTTTCAGGTCAATCGGTTCCTTCTGGAGTCGCTGGTTTCCAAGAGCATTGAAGGTGCTGCCGGGGCTAAGGCATTGGATCTGTTTTCGGGGGTCGGGCTCTTCACGGTCCCTCTCTCTCGAAAGTTTGAGCGGGTGGTTGCGATTGAAGAAAATCCGAGTTCGGTCAGTGACCTGCGGGAGAATCTGAGAGCGAATGGATGCGCCAATGTACAGGTCCTCGGTGGCGACGTATCGGTAGTCCTTCGCTGGGGCCCCAAGGACTGGGAAGACGTCGATTTCGTGCTGTTCGATCCGCCCCGTCAGGGGGTTGAGCGCAGGGTCCTCGGGCAGCTCGTGGAACATCAGGTGCCGGAGTGCGTCTATGTGTCGTGTGATCCGACGTCCATGGCTCGCGACCTGAAGGTCCTCTGCGCGGGAGGGTATCAAATTAAGGGAACCAGACTCTTTGATTTCTTTCCACAGACGTACCATTTCGAAACCGTCGTCCGCCTCCAGCGGCTCCTTTCCTCATGAAGGTGCAATGATTAAAGGACGACCATCCCGCCGAAACTCTCCGAAAGAAACGTTCCAGCTCCCTGGGAGCTTTTGCATTTAGACGAATACCTGATAAAATTGACCGTTATTGATTTTCAGTCCCCCGCAAACTTCCATTTCCCCCCTCTGTTGAGCTATGAAAGCCCCGCTGCTTTGGGTTGCATCAAGTTTCTGTGCGGGCATTGCACTCTCACCTTGGGTGGCGGCCCATCTGCTCCTGCTCCTCTTTATCACGATAGGACTCTTCATCCTGGGAATCATCGCCCACCGGAGGAACGCGCCGCTTCTCGTGTGTCTCTCGGTGTCCCTGATGTTTGCGGTGCTGGGGGTTCTCTGGGTGGCGGTTGATGCGGCCGATTTTCCTCCCCATCATCTGAAGGTGAGACTGGCGCTCAAACAACTTGACTTGAGCCAGCCGTCAAGAGTGGTGGGCACGGTGAATCGTGACCCGGTGAAGACCCCTTTTGGATATCTTCTCCGATTTCAAGTGCACAGTCTTGAAAACGCGAGAAGATTTTATTCTGTCGCCGGCGACGTGCGCCTTGCCCTGCCCATGAATCAGTTGAATGGCTTACCGATGCCATATCCACTCCGGTACGGAGACAGGGTCGAGGCCCTCGTTTCATTGCGCAAACCGAAGGGTTTTCGCAATCCGGGGAGTTTTGACTATGCCGCCCAATTGGAGCGAGAGGGGATCTTTCTCGTAGGAAACATCAAGTCACAGCGTTTACTTCTGAAGAAAGGAAGTGAAGAAGGATCCCTTTGGATTGATCTCATTTACCGGGTCCGGCATCGTCTGGACGCTGAAATAGACCGGGCTTATTCCCATGAGGGGGGAACGCTGACTTCTGCGGGGGCTGCCCTGAAGGCGATATTGCTTGGAAACCGGTACTTTCTGGACCGCTCTTTGGAGCAGGATTTTCAGGCGACAGGAATCTATCACGTTCTGGTCATCGCCGGTCTGCATGTGGGAATCATCGCTTGGTTCCTCTTCATGCTCCTTCGTTGGTTCCGAGTGCCGCGTTCCGTTGCGACCCTGTTTATTATTCTGTTCCTTGTTTCCTATGCATGGATGGTTGAGGCCCGGACTCCGATTGTCAGGGCCGTGGTCATGGCTTCGACCTACCTGGTCGCCTCGCTCCTGGAAAGAGACCGTTCGCCGTTGAATGCAATTGGGCTGGCGGCTGTGCTCATCTGTTGCTGGCAGCCGGGGCAGGTCTATGATCCCGGATTTCAGCTCTCCTTTGCCTGCGTCCTTTCCATTGCGAGCATGGGAACCCCGCTTGTAAGTCGATGGATACTCCCCCGGGTCCAGGCGCTCGATAAGCTGGAAGACGTGGGGCGGGATGTTCACCTCCCGCCCCCGCGGGCGGCTCAACGGGTGCGCCTGCGCTTTAAAGTGGAGAAATTCGACGACCGCCGTTTCCTTCGATTCCTTTCTCCAAGACTGATTGGATGGTGTTACGTTCAGACCCATCGTGTGGTGCTCCGCGTGGCCTCCCTGTTCATCTTTTCGATGGCGATCCAAGGCACCTTTACCTTGCTGATGGCGGTCTACTTCAATCGAGCCTCCTTGTCATCGCCCCTCCTGAATCTCATTGCGGTTCCCCTGATGGGGATCATCGTGCCGATTGGGCTCGTTGAGCTGGCAGTCTCCTTCCTCAGCCATGGAATGGCCGACTTTCTTGCCGGGGGGGTCTCTCTTGGATTGATGTCGTTGATCCGAATCAGCCATCAGGCGGCATCGATAGGGGCCATGAATCTCCGCGTCGTCACGCCTCCCGCGTTGCTGCAACTCATTTATTTGGTCCTCATCCTCGTTTTCGCGTGTGGCGTGTGGTTCAAATTCCAAAGAACGACGCTTGTCAGTGGTTTACTCCTCATGGCGGCCATGTTGATGATCATCCTTTCTCCGTTCTCTCCAAAGCCTGTCTCTCCGGGATTGACACTGACGGTGTTGGATGTTGGACAGGGGGATTCAATGCTGGTTCACTTTCCAGAGGGTCAATTGATGTTAGTGGACGGAGGAGGGCTTGCCGCGGCTGGCTTTCATGAAGGTCAGCAGGAACGTCGGATCGACATTGGCGAGGATGTACTTCTGCCATACCTGTGGAACCAAAGAATCCAACGACTGGACCGGGTCGTCCTGACGCATGCGCATAGCGACCATTTGTCGGGATTGATCCCCGTGTTGAAGCAGTGTTCCGTGGATGAGTTGTGGGTTGGTGAACTCCCGTCTGTCCCGCTGGTGAGAGAACTGCTGGAAATAGCAAACGACCGTGGTGTGAGGGTGCGCAAAGTCCGGCAGGGAGAAAAGCTCTCTGAAGGGGGAGCCGAGACTTTCATCCTTTCAGCGGGTCGGGGGATTGCTCATTTGGCAGAATCCAATGATGCGGATGCGGTCGTCCTGGGCATCCGGTTCAGGCAGACCGCCATGGTGTTGATGGCTGATCTCGGGAGCGCAATGGAAAAGCGGATCTCCTTTAAGGAGCTGTCAGGGGTACGATCCACTCTGTTGAAGGTGGCACACCATGGCAGCAAAACTGCGACCAGTGAGGGGATGCTGGAGGTGTTGAAGCCGGGTGTTGCCATTATCTCCGTCGCATCGCCGAGCCCTTTTGGGCATCCCAGCCCCGAGGTGCTCGATCGGCTCGCGCGTCACCACGTCGCCGTGTATCAGACAGGCAACGAAGGCGCCATAGAGGCGAACAGTGATGGTCAAAAATGGTTGGTGAAAAAGTTGATGCCTTGAAAGGGAAAGAGAGACTCCACAGAGACCGCGAAGCCGCGGTGGGGGACCGTTCTTCAACCATTGCCAGGTCGAGGGCCGCTGTAAAGCAGGCCTTCTTTTCTGCCCATCCCTGCGGCGGACAACGTCAGCGGATATCCGGGTTCTCGACAGCCCCGAAAAAGATGCTATTCAGGAACAGGCGTGACGTGCCTTCCCAGAATGACCTGAAGTTAGGATCGTCCCCGTAAAGGATGACATGTCCGCGTCCGGTGGTTTCACGGATCAAGTAAGCCGTGTTGGGAAACTTCTTCAGGTTGTCCTCCGTGATGAAGCCGCTCACCCGGAGGTTCTCTTTTGGGTAGTAGCCCACATTGTCACCCTTGGCGGTGAGCGACAGAATCGGGCTGGTCATGTTGGCAACGACCACCTCCTTGCCGTAACCAAAAGCCAACGGGTGAGTATTGTCGAGCTGAATTCTCATCAATGCTCCGGGGATCCGGTCGGTCTGGGTTTTCTCCTCCTTCTGTTCCCAGGTTTTCAACTTATCCGCCAGTTCCCGGGCCTCATTCTCTTTTCGACTCTTCTCGTCGGGGGGCGGCGGGCCGGGTGCTGATTCTGAGGGCCGGGCGGGAGTTGCGCCGGGAGCCGGTTGAGCCGCGGCTTTCTCCTCCTCCATTCGCGCGTCATCATCGCGTTTCAAAACGTAGTGGTATGTAACAGAGGAGAGCCCCGATCTCTTTTCGGTTGCAAACACGGCGCCACCCTTCAAGCCAATTAACGTTCCCCCGTCACGAACCCAGGCCTTGAGCCGATCAGTGGTGCCGCGGTCAATCGAACGGGAGTAGCCGCGCCCCGTCCCCATGTCATCGGGAAAGATGAGCACATTGTAGTCCTTCAACTCGCCACCCCGCAGTTGATCGATCTTGAGGGGGGTGAATTCGATGCCATATTGATTGTCGAACATATTCCAGATGGCGCCGTACTCGGAGGGAGCGACCGGTGGACCCGTCACGACGGCGATTTTCGGCTTGCGGATCTCTCGAACGAAATTGGATCCAAGATCGATTCCGGACTGGGAGAGCATGGTGTTTTCCGCGTACACAGCGACATGAAACTCCTTGGCCGCCGAAGCCATCCTCTCGTGAAGAGTCTCGGTATTGCGCGCGACGGGAACCACGATCGAACCGGCCATGAACTGTCGTCCCTGGATCGCGAAGGGTTTGAGCGCCACCGAAGCTTTAATGTCTTCTCGGAGCAGGGTGGCGAGCAACCGGGCTGCGGAATTGGTCCTCCACTCAAATACGTAGGCGGCCCTCGCTTTCCCATCCACGCCGCCGGCCTCGTAGGAGGCCCGCTCCACGTTTTGCGATGAAACAGAAACGGCACTGTCGGTATAGAACGCTTCGATTCCAAAGGCCAAGGGCATGGACCATGCGGTAATGTCGTAAAAAAACTTTTCCTTTAGTGTGGCGTCTGGCTCCAGCAGGGCGCGAACAAGCCGACCCAGCGGCTGGGCGACCCGGACTATATGCGTCCCCTCAGGAAATTGTCGCTCCGGCAGGGTCGCCCCAAAATAGTCATGGATGCCGGGGACGGTGAAATTCTGAGTTGCCTTCAGCACCTCGATACCTTGCGAGAGAAGCAGGTTGACCAGCGATGCCTCTCGTTCAGGGTCAGGGCCGACCGGAATCAAATAGGTCTTCACCGGACCGCGCTGCCCCTGGTCGATGGACTCCTGTTTCCCCTTATAGTAATCCCGCAGCAGGGCCTCTCGATTATGGGCAGTCGTCAGCAAGGTGCTCATCGAACTGGTGACGTGATGGTCGACGCGGTCCCGGAGTGTAAGGAAGGTTTCATCGCGTCGTTTGAACCGGAGTCCGCCCATTCCACCGCCGGCCTGCTCATAGGTCATTCCGACCGCCCCGTTGAAGGCCGGCCACGAGTCCCCATAGGCGGGATAAAACAGATCGAAGTCTTCATGGGTAAAATACTGCCATCCGTGCGCATCAAACGCTTTTGCGTTCTCCTCGCCAAAGATCTTCAGCCATTTGACAACCTGGGATGAAATGTTGGTATTGATCGGAAGCGCGTTCGGAGGGAAGTAATAGGTGGATTCCGCCCCCATCTCGTGGTAGTCGACATGCACCTGGGGGTTCCATTGCCGGTACATCCGGATCCGGTCCTGCGTTTCGCGTTGCGTCTGCCAGGCCCAATCCCGATTCAAGTCGAATAGGTAATGATTGAATCGGCCCCCAGGCCAATTTTCACTGTGTTCAGCTGCATTGGGATCCGGATTGGGACGGATTCCGACTTGTTGCTCGTAAAAATTGACATAGCGCTCATGCCCGTCGGGATTGACCAGGGGATCAATGATGGTGACGGCGTTTTCCAATATGAACCGGGTGTCCGGATCATTGCCCGCGGCCAAACGGTAGATCACTGCAAACGCAGCCTCGGCGCTGGAGGACTCGTTTCCATGGACGTTGTAGCTCAGCCAGCATACCGGCGGAGTCGTCGAGAAAAGAGTCTCAGCGGCCGCAGGGTTTGTCCTCCGAGGATCGCTGAGGGCTTGCAGGTTTTTCTGAATGATGTCGAGGCGCTTAAGATTCTCGGGGGCCGAGATGATCAGGAGATAGAGGGAGCGGGCCTCATAGGTTTCTCCATATTTGACAAGCCTGACCCGGTCGCTCTTTGCTGCTACGGCCCGGTAAAATTGTTCAGCCTGGAAAAAATGCGTGAACTGTTCTCCGACGCTGTGCCCGATCACCGATTGGGGTGTAGGGACCTTCGGATCGAACTCCGCCTGGGCCTGGAGAGGTCGGATAGGGCAAAACAGGAACCAGAGAGCCAACGGGAGCAAGGCATGAACGGATGCGTGACGAGACATGAGTCTCCTTCCCCAAACTGAGTCGGCAGGCGCCCCGATCCACCGCGGACCGGAGCGCCCCACAGCAATCGAACCACTTATCGATGGAGTTTTACTGAGGGATTACTTTGCCACTCGCTCAGCAATGGCTCGCCGCGCACTTTCAGCCAGTGACCTCGCCTCGGGCATGACTGCAACGGCCTTCTGGACCTGTTCGTCCGAGTCCAGGGTCGTGCGGTAAGCCTCGACTTGTCCGAACTGGGATAGGAAGAGCTGGTACTTGAGGGTGCGTTTAATGAAATCGAGGTTTTCCTGAATGTCGGCCTCTTGAAACCGGATCTTCTCGGAGTCCAGGAATTTACGGAAGTCGTTCAGCACCGGTTCGTTGATTTCAAAGTCTTTGCCGATCCTCTCGTGTTCTGCGAGGAAATGGCTCGCAAAGTTGAAGAACGCATATTTTTGAACGAGCAGGGTCTGGAAGGAGTTCACTTCAGGGGATCGAACCTTGACATCAGGAGTGATGCCTCCCCCGCCAAACATCTCGCGGCCGCTGTCGGTCAACTTGATCATGGTGGGTTGATTCTGGTCGTCCTTCTTCCCGTAGAAGTAATCGAAGAAAGACTGATGGTGATAATCGCGTTGGATGAGCCGCCCGCTCGGGGTATACCACTTGGCAACGGTCAGGGCCAAACCTGTATGGTCATCAAGAGGATAGACCGTCTGAACCAATCCCTTTCCGAAGCTGGTTTCTCCCACAATCAAGCCGCGATCATGGTCTTGAATCGCGCCCGCGACAATCTCCGCCGCGCTGGCACTGCCCGAGTTGATCAGGACCACCAGCGGATAATGATGATTGCCATTCCCATGCGGGGCGGTAAACCGCTGTTCCGGGTGGTTCCGTCCTTTGGTGTAGACGATAAGCTGCCCCTTATTCAGAAACGTGTCTGCCACGCGGACCCCTTCGTTCAACAGGCCTCCGGGATTGTCACGAAGGTCCACAATCAGTCCTTTCAGGGAGTCTTCCCCGATGGCCTGCAGTTTATCGGTAAGTTCCTTGTCCGTTGTTTCATTGAAATTATTAATCCGGATGTAGCCGATTCCCCCATCCAAACGATAGGCGAAATCGATGCTCCGCCGTGGAATCTCGTCCCGGGTGATCGTAAATTCAAAAGGTTCTTTGGCGCCTTCTCGCACCACCGTCACCTTGACCATCGTGCCTTTGGGTCCTTTGAGGAGACTGGCCACCTCGGTGGTGGAGAGGTTATCCGTGGATTTGTCATTGACCCGGGCGATAACATCGCCGGGCCGGATCCCTGCGCGGTAGGCAGGCGATCCCACGAAGGGCGCCACCACGACCACCTTTCCGTTGCGTGAAGCGACCGTCATTCCGACGCCAAAGTACTTTCCCGTTTGTTCTTCACGGAGGGCACTAAAGGCCTTGGCGTCAAAAAAGGTGGAATGGGGATCAAGGGTCCTTAACATTCCATTGATAGCGCTGTAAACCGACTTTTGAGGATCGACCTTTTCGGCGTAGTTGGCTTCTACCAGGTCAAGCACCTGTGAAAAGGACTTCGTGACTCCTTCCAAATCGTCGGGAGAGCTGGCTGAAGTGGCCAGCGCATACTTGCCGAGTGTCCCTCCCAGAAGGGAGCATGCGGCAATCACCAGAATCAATATCCATCCACGGCGTCCAAGTTTCATGTAGTCAATCTCCTTGAAAATACAAAACAAAGTATAGCACAGAGGGTTTCCTGTGGGATATGAATGTGTTGGGAACTTAACCGTCAGCGATCCGCTGTCAGGCGACGGCTGATGGCTGAGTGCTGAAAGGTGTCTTGAGCTTCTCTTGACTTCACTGCATGCTTGAAATATCATCAACGGGATTGGAGCGGGAGAAGATTCTGTTAAGGCGGTAGTGCGTTGAGGGGACTATGAATCTCGGGATGCCTGAACTGATTTTCATCTTTGTCCTGGCGCTGCTCATCTTTGGCCCCAAGAAGTTGCCGGAGTTGGGCAAGACGATCGGGAAAGGACTTGCTGAATTCAAGAGAGCCTCCAACGAGTTGAAGAGTTCGCTCGAAGAGGAGATTAGTACCGTCCAAACTTCCGCCAAGGATGCCTTCGGTGAACCCGCCAAACTCCTCGAGGGTGTTCTCGACACCAAGCCTGAGGCCAAGACAGAGGTCAAATCCGAAGCCGTTCCAGCGAAAGAAATTCCAACTCCCACTGAAGGAAGCACCCCTAACCACGGATGACCGCCGAACCAGAGCCGAACCAAACCGCTGAAGGCAGGATGTCTTTTTTTGACCACCTGGAGGAGCTGCGCCGGCGCATCCTGTACTCCATTGTCGGATTTGCTGTTGCCTTTTTCGTCTGCTGGGGCTACTGGGAGCAGATCTATAACTTTCTGGCCAGGCCCATCAATGACGTGTTGGGGGGCGAGAAGCTCATCTATCTTAACCCCACCGAGCCCTTTACCCTGTCCATGAAGCTGGGTTTCATCGGGGGCATTTTCCTGGCATCCCCCTGGCTCCTGTGGCAGTTATGGCTCTTCATCTCCCCCGGTCTTTATAAGAATGAAAAGCGGTTTGCCCTGCCTTTTGTGTTGTTCTCCTCGGTCCTGTTTGTCGCGGGTGGGAGTTTCGGGTATTATCTGGCGTTTCCCTACACGCTCAAGTTTCTGATCGGTTACGCCCCGAGTTTCAAGCCTCAGGTGACCATCAGCGAGTACTTCGACCTGGCGAGCATGGTATTGATCGGACTGGGGATCATCTTCCAGCTTCCGGTCCTCATCATGGTGCTATCGGCGTTCGGACTGATCACCCCGCGATTCCTCTGGAAGAATTTTCAATATGCGATGCTCATCATTGCGGTCCTCGCTGCAATCATTACTCCTACCACAGACATCCCCACCATGCTGCTCTTCATGGCTCCCATGCTGGGTCTCTACCTGATGGGAATTCCGATTTCCTGGATGTTTGCCCGCAAGCGTGCCAAGAAGAGATCATGAGATGTTTTTTGCGAACTGTCGTCGCAATGTGGTTCATCACATCGCTCGTCGCGTGTGGTAAGCCATCCAGCAATTTTTCGGCAACGGACTCGACGGCGAGCCCCGCGGGCAAGGAAGCAAATCCGGGTCGTGTGTTTAACGGAACCCGGGCCTATGAGTATCTGAAGGCCATGGTTGAGGTGGGACCGCGACCTTCAGGTTCAGAGGCTAATGTCGCCACTCAAAAATTCATCCTCCAGACCCTCAAACAGCAGGGGATTGCGGTTGAAGAGCAGCCGTTTCTCGCAACGACGCCCCGTGGGCCGGTTTCGATGAACAATCTGATCGCGAAAATTCCGGGCGTTTCTTCTGAGATCATCGTTCTTGGAGGCCATTACGACACGAAACTCTTCGAAACCTTCCGTTTTGTCGGGGCGAACGACGGGGGATCCAGTGCGGCCTTTCTTCTAGAGATGGCAGGGAACTTGAAGCGTCGGAAGAATCCCTTCACCGTCTGGTGTGTGTTCTTTGATGGGGAGGAAGCCGTGCACGAATGGACCGACACGGACAGCCTTTACGGAAGCCGTTACTTTGTACAATACATGAAATCGTCCAGCCAGCTCTCGAAGATCAAGGCCATGCTCTTGGTGGATATGATTGGAGATCGCGATCTGAACCTGTTGAAGGAAAGCAATTCCACGCCCTGGCTGGTTGACATTCTCTGGAACTCAGCGGCCGATCTGGGCTACAAGAAAAATTTCTTGCCGGAGTCTTTTTCGATTGGAGGGGACGATCACTTTCCCTTTTTGCAGGAGGGCATCCCCGCCATGGACCTCATTGATTTTGACTACGGGTTCTCCAATGTCTACTGGCACAGTGAGCAGGACACGGCGGACAAGTGCAGTCCCCGGAGTCTTCAGATTGTCGGGGAGACGGTTCTGAAGGCCTTGCCCGCCATCGAGGCCCGACTCCAGCGGAAGTAATCTCCATCAGGACTTCAGCCCCATCGCTTTCAGCGTCTTGACATCCAATTTCCCGGTGGCATTCAGCCCATGCATTTGTTGGAACTTCCGGATCGCCCCCTCCATCTGCTGGGAATCCCATACTCCATTCGAAGGTCCCGCCATCGCCCCTGAATCAATGAGCTTTTCTTGAATCTCGCGGGTGCGCTCGGCATCCGGTTTGAGTTGTCCTTTCGGCCTCGCGGACCGTTTCTTTCGGGAGGTTTTCTTCTTGGAACTGAACGACTTTCCTTTATTTTGCTGGAGGGAAGAAGACGGCTTCTTTGCCCGGGAATGAACCTTCAGACGGGAGGTTCTTGAGTTGGGGAGAGCCTTTGAACTTTCATTCCGGGACTGAGCTGACACGGGAGGGGCACTCAGTCCAAGCAACAGCACGAAAAGGCTAACAAGCATGACCGGCCGCAAGGTTCCCTCCGAATTTCGAAGTATAAGAATTGGGCACATTTGAAACGGGTTGGCTGACACATTCACAAATTGACGGGGTAGAGAGGACGGACCTGAAAGAGGAAGGACGCTCAACCCACTCCGCCCTTACTGGAAGAGCGCTCCGCCGTGATCTGCCAAAGGGGAGCGCCCTTTTTCTACTGTCCGGAGGGAACCCCGTCGGACTATCTATTGACCGGGACCTGCATGGTGAGCGGGCGATCCAGACGGATTACCAGGGAAGTTCCCGCGGGCAGTTCGAGGTCCTTGCCGCGTCGCCGCATGGAATCGGCAAGCCCAATGATGGCGCCCACGCCTCCGCCAATAGCGGTTCCCTTGGCCCCACCCGCAATTGCTCCTATCCCCGCGCCGACCCCACCCGCGCCGGCGACCTCGCCGGCATCCCGTTTCCTGGATGATGGACCGGAGATGGTGCCTTCTTTGCCGACCTTGGTCTTATCGGACGTTTCTGCGCCGGTTGTGGAGGCCACAATCGTCTCCGTGTAGCCGTTCGGCAGTTGAATCTTCTCAAAGGCGATATCCAATTTTCCGACGCCATGGGTTCGTCCTGGGCGCTGAACCTCGGCGACGCGGCCGTCGACCCGCGTCCCATAAGGAATCGCCTCTTTGCCATTGACGTAAATCGGTTCACGAAGTGTGGCGCTAAACCTGTCCCCCACGCGGGCGGACTTGGTCGAGAGAGTCGTGTCGAGCGCGACCCGAAGGTTCGTACCCTCTTGAACCGTGACCGTCGCGGAGTTGTCATCACCGCGAGGCTGTGCAAAAGCAACCACCCCGAACGTCCCCAACGCAAAGACAAGAGTGAAATACGCAAGAGCTAATCTCTTCTTCATGAAAATCCTCTCCTTCCTTAGGTCCCTTGGTGCCTTTGGGTGTTGGATGCCTTGGCTCTCGAGCGCGTTGTCCCGGGAAAACCTAACGCTTTGATAATTCAATCTCAGCTTCCGGACGACCGGGGCAACCACAGGGCTTGACTGACGCTCCTCGCTGTTCCGGTTGCGGCCCGCCCAAAGGAGAACCTCTTGGGAGGTTTCACGCAGGCTTCTTCGAAGAACTGTTCCGCAGGTCAGGACCTTTATGGCAGGGTCGTCCCCACGTAAGTCGTGGTCCCTTGCCCTTTGTCCTGCGCCCGCCAGAACAGGAACATGACATCGTCACCTGACTTCAACTTGGCTTCGATCCGACGAAAATCGGTAATGTTATGGACCGGCTCACGATTGATTTCCAGGATGACATCATACCGCTGCAGCCCGACATCATCGGCCACGCTGCCGGGCTCAACTCGAGTGATCAAGGCGCCATCCACTTCCTTCAGGTTGAGTTGACGAGCTATTTGGGGAGAGACGTTTTGAATCGTCATTCCAAATTTGACCTGGCCGGATTCCTTGTCTTCTCCCGTGGTGACCGTTGGCTCGCCGCACCGGTCCGGGAAAACCTTGCATCGATCGAGAATGGTGACCTGGGCGGTCTGATCCTGCCCGTCGCGCAAATACTTCACCGTCACCGTTTTCTCAAGCGGGGTATCCGCGACAACTTGTACGAGATCATCCCAATTGCTGATAAACTTCCCGTCGATGGTGCGGATCACGTCGCCCCGCTTCAACCCGGCTTTCTCGGCAGGACCATCCTTCTCAACATTTTCGACGACGACCCCTTTTCCATCCTTCGCACCAAATGATTTGAGGACCACTTCGCTCTGCGGCCGGCCCGTATGCGAAATGCCGATCGAGCCGCGTTCCACGCGTCCGCGTTCAATGAGTTGATTGTAAACCTTGATGGCCGTGTTGGATGGAAGGGCGAATCCATAGCCCTGCCACACGCCGGTGTTTGTGGCGATGGAGGTGTTGATTCCGATGACTTCGGCATCCATGTTGATGAGCGGGCCGCCGCTGTTGCCGGGGTTGATCACCGCATCGGTTTGGAGGAACTTCTTAAACTGCGCTCCGGGATCGATCTGATCGCGGTTCTTCGCGCTGATGATGCCGGCCGTCAAGGTTTGCTCCAGCCCGAATGGACTCCCCACGGCCAAAGCCCAATCGCCGACGTTGACGCTGTCCGAATTGCCGAACTTTGCGACCGATAATTCGGCTCGAGGCTCAATCTTGATGACCGCCAAATCGGTTTCCGGATCGGCCCCGATCACCTTGACGTTCTTGTACACGTCGCCATTGGCCAATTTAACGGTAATCCGTTCGGCATCCTTGACCACATGGTTGTTGGTCATGATGTAGCCCTTCTTGTCGACAACGAAGCCGGACCCGGAAACTGGGGCAACAAAGCCTTCGGGCGGCTGGGGCCCCTCGAAAAAGTGGAAAAAATCAAAGGGGTCGTCAAACTGGTTCGGCCCGGGGGTCCTCCGAAGCCGATTGCGGTCGGGCTTGATCTTCAGGTCAGCCGTAATATTAACCACCGCTGGCTCGACGGTCTTGGCAACTTGAGAGAATTGTGACGAGAGTTGTCGAGGAGCAGGAATTGTGAGCGGTGTGGCGTCGGCCGCGGCCTTTTTGTCGGCCCGCACTCCATGAGTCACAAGGGTCCCGATTAAGATTCCCACGGCCAGTGTCGAAAAAATGACCAGGCCCGAAAGCAACGCTTTCTGTTTCGAAATTTCCTTCCACCGCTCAATCATTCTAACCATGAAATGCTCCTCTGCAACCCGTTTCTCTTGTCCCTCCAGGCCGGAAAACCCGGCCGTAACACGGACCCTCGCATGCAAACAGTTACCGTGCATTTTAGCACGCGGACTCTTCTTTAGGCGAGTCTCAAAATTCATTCTCAAAATTCATTCTACATCCTGCGCTTGGGTGCCGCCGCACGAAATGTCCTCTTCGTGGCGTCTCTGGAGGCCCATCGCTCAGTGGAGAAAATCCCGGATTTCGAAATCCGGAACTCAGGCTGCCAGGAAGGTGACCCACTCGGCGCGAGAATACCCCAGCCGATCCGGTCGACACTGCTTCATGAGGATCCCACTAGGCCATGGGCTCGATGGATATCTTTTCCTTGCTGCGAATCTCGGAGGCGATGATTCCGATAAAGATCAGGCCGCACCCAGCCGCCATTTGCGCATTCCAGCGCTCATGGAGAGCGTAGTAGGTGACCACCGCGGCAAAGACCGGCTCCATGCTGAAGATGAGGGCGGTTCTTGAGGGAAGGGTATGTTTCTGAGCCCAGTTCTGTGTATAGAAGGCGAGGGCGGTTGCCAGGATGGCGGTCACCAGGATTGCCGCCACAATCCTTCCTGAGAGGTGCAAGGGCGGAATTCCGTTCCTCATCGAAAGGACGCTGGAAGCCACTGCGGTCACGCCAATTTGACCGACCACGAGGACCTTGAGATTTCGGGCGCGCGCATAGTGGCCGACCACGATGACATGAATTGCAAAACCCACGGCACAAAGGAAGGTCAGGAAGATTCCCCAGTCGATGGGACGGAGCGAACGCGTACCCGTGAGCAGATACAGGCCGACCAGCGCGCATGCTGCGCATAGCAGATTGACCGCGGAGGGAATCTTCCGCTTGAGGACCCCTTCAAAGAGAGGAACAAGGATGACCGAAAATCCCGTGACGAAGGCCGATTTTGAGGGAGTTGTCAGTTCCAACCCTTTGACCTGAAGAGTAAAGCCCACCCAGAGAAGCAACCCAATCCAGACCGCGGCAACCAGGTCACTCTTTTGACTCTTTCTGAGATCCCCCCGGAAGAGAACGACCAAGACGAGAGTGGCCACAAGAAACCGCAGGGCCAGAAATTCCAGGGCATCGATCCGGGCGATGGCATCTTTGACGATGGTGAAGCTGGTGCCCCAGATAAAGGTGATTCCGAGCAGGGCAAGCTCAGCCTTGGTCTGGATGGACATGGGGGAGGAACCAGCAGTCAGCTATCAGCTCACCTTCGGGCTATTGAGGGTTTCCTTCCAGGTATACAGGCAACGGTGAAATACTGTGACATTGGAGAGCACCGCAATCACCCACAAGACGGCGGCCATTCGATTGAAAAGGGCCCCGATGATAATCAACACGATCCGCTCTGGCCGCTCCAGGAATCCCACCTTGCATTGAGCGATGAGCGATTCCGCCCGGGCTCGGGTATAACTCACCATCACCGAGCCAGCCATCACAATGGCCACCAGGACGACGTAGAAAAATCGCCTCGCCCGGGCATAGTAGATGAGCAGACCGATGAACAGCACCACATCGGAGTACCGGTCAATCACGGAATCCAGGAAGGCGCCGAAGTCGGAAACGCGGTTGGTCAGCCGGGCGACCTGGCCGTCCAACATGTCAAACAACCCCGCAAAAATCACCACCCCGCCCGCGACTAGAAAGCGGTCCTCGGCAAACAGGTAGGCGGCATAGAGATTAATGAGCAGTCCGACAATCGTCAGCATGTTCGGGCTGATCCGGAGCAGGGACAGGACATAAACGATCCGGTCGATGATCCATTGACAAACCACGCCGATGGTATGAGTGATCATGATGGGTGATGGCGGTTGTGCCGGCAGAGCTCAGGGCTTGGAATCATGAATGGTCATCATCTTCAAGACCTCAAATTCCCGGACCCCCGCTGGAGTGCGGACCTCGATCGCGTCCCCGATCTTTTTGCCTAACAGGCTGCGCCCGATGGGCGAACTGATAGAGATCTTCCCTTGGCTGACATCAGATTCTTCGGCGGAGACCAGCGTATAGACGACTTCGGTGTCACGTTGCAAGTCTTTCAGGGTCACGGTCGAGCCAAATGCGATTTCGCCGCGGGGAATCCGGTCGAAATTCACCATGGAGGCGTCTGCCAGTCGCTTCTTCATTTGGGCTAGCCGCAGCATCAGGTAATCCTTCCGTTCCTTGGCCGCCTGGTATTCGGCGTTCTCCCTTAAATCACCCAGTGCGCGGGCCCGTTCCAGTTCTTTTGGAAGGACATGATGCAGCTCATGCTCCATCCCTTTGATTTCAGCTTCCAACTGTCTGACCACAGCATTCGACATGGCATTTAGAGGTGATTCAGCGGAACCACTGAAGCCTGAACCTTTCCTGCCTCAGGCGCATCCGAATTCGACACCGCATCTCCGGTAAGAGGTTTTATAACACATTCAAGAAAAATGAATCAACCCCGAATAGACCGTAGCCAGGATCGGCCTCCCGACCTTGAGAACCGGGACGACCGCTGTTTATTTGCCGGGATGCATTTCAAATCAGTGTAGAATAGGCGCGATCAGGAGAGACTTGGGGATGAACCGGTGGGAAAACATCCTCCCGCGAACGCCCTGGAAATCTCAGGCAGGATCTCCTTCGTTGCAATCCATTTCAGTACTTGGAAGTCCTCTATCAGCCATGCACCAGCTCGTTCTCCGGGCTGCCCATGACATCCGGCGAAAAAGCGAAACGCGCTCATTGTTAATTCTCCAGAGGAGAACAATCTTCTTCGTTGGTCCGAAACAGAAGCGATCATGAAGAGAATACTCAAGGCAAGCACGATGACAGGGGGCGCCGCCGCTTTCAGCCTTCTCGCCAACGCTGTGCGCGTCAAGATTGTCGCAGTGCTGGTGGGAACTGCCGGATTAGGGGTGATCTCCTACCTCTACAACCTGGTTCAGCTGGCCTCCTCGGTGAGCAATCTGGGGGTTGGGAGTGGGGTAGTTAAGATGACCAGCCAGAACCTCTCCCGGGGTGAAGGGGAAGGGATTGACCGGCTTAAAGTCACCGCATTCTCGCCGACCTTCTGGCTGTCCGTTACGGTGTCGCTGGCCCTGATCGCGGCGTCGAAAAATCTATCCATCTGGCTCATGGGGGACGCGCGCTACGCGACTTACGTACAACTGGTGGCATTAAGCATTCCGTGTCTGACCCTGAGCCAATCCTTGACCTCCGTCCTGAATGGGTTCAAGGCGATCCGTGAGATCGCGCTCATTACAGCGGGGGGGGGCTTCATCACCGTGTTGCTGGTCGCCCCGCTGGTATGGAAATACCACGTGACCGGAGTGGTGCTGCTTCTGGTTTTACAATCAGTGGCGGTTCTGATCCTGACCCTCCTGTTCTATCACGGGAGAATCCCGGGTCTGGGGGTAATTCGGGCCCTCTCTTTCCGGGGATTTGACTCGCGCGTGGCCCGCTCGCTTGCGGCCTTTGGGGTCGCAACCTTCCTGCTCAACGTTTTTCAAAGCCTGACATTTCTGATGGTCCGCAAGCTGATCCAACAGAGATTTGGAGAGCACGGGGTTGGACTCTATCAGGTGCCTTATGGACTCACGCTCCAGTACTTGAATATCGTCTTGATTTCGCTGATGACTTACAGCTTGCCGACGATGAGCGCGCTTCGAGAGGAATCGGCTCTGTCTGCTGAATTGAACCACACGCTGCGGGCTTCGGTACTGGCCATTGTCCCGATTATCTCTGCCCTCCTTGTCTTGAAAAGATTTCTGGTCTTGCTGCTGTATTCTCCCCAGTTTCTTCCCAGCGTGAGTTTGTTGGAAATTCAGTTGATCGGAGATTTCTTCAAGGTCGTGGCCTATGTCTTCGGGGTCGCGCTGCTGTCCCGCCCGCGTCTCATCGCCTGGCTGGTATTGGATCTTTTCTGGGATGCGGTTTTCATCGGTTCCAGTTATTACCTTTTGGGGCGTGTGGGTCTTGTAGGAGTAGCGATCGCATTCCTTGGAGCGTATTTTGTAACGTCCGTCGGGTTCGCACTTTTCGCGAGGCGAAGCATGAGGATCGGCCTCAACGCCGCGAACCTGAAGTTGATCGGGCTGTCGGTTGTGGCTCTCGCGTCGATCGCCTGGGCGGCCCATGCCACGCTGCCCGTCTCAGCCGCAGCCGCAGTCGCTGTCCTGGCCCTCTGGTTAGTGGTGTGTTTTAAGAAGAGCGAGATTCAAAGGGGTCTTGCCATGCTCAGAAATCTCTCGTGGGGCGACGAGAAATCGGCACTCTTGCCTTGAGGTCGGATCGCGTACCTCGCGGCCGTGTTTTTGAGGGGAGGTCTCTTTGGATCAGGAGGTTGATTGGGAGGCCGTCAGGATCTCATCATTGAAATCGCTCTATCGGAAGGAAATCGGCGACAGAGTAAAGCAGAGGACAAAAATAATCAGCGAAACAAAGGCCAGCCACTGACGGCCGGGACCAAGCTGGATCTCCTCATCAATGAGGCGAGGATGGCGCGTTCCCAACACCAGCATAATGCCCGCCCAGAACAGCCATCCCCCCCAATAGACAACGCCCAATGGTATCAAAGTGATCACAAAAATACGCGAGAGGAGCAAATGCCTCTTTCCGAAGACGGAGTACAAAATGTGCCCGCCGTCGAGCTGACCAATAGGGAGCAAATTGAGTGCGGTTGCAAAAACTCCGACCCAGGCCGCAAATCCGATGGGGTGCAGATAGACGTCGTAACCATCGGGGATTTTCATTCGAATAAGCTTTTCCACCACCTTAAAAATCAGTGGATCGCCAAATGCGATCGAACTCCCAGTCCCTGCGGAAATGGGGACCACTTTGGAGAACATCAGGGACATCACAAGGGCCGGCACCGCAAATACGAACCCGGCGATGGGTCCGGCCACACCGATGTCGAAGAGGGCTTTACGATGGGTGATTGGGCCTTTAATCCGGATGAACGCGCCCAGGGTTCCAATCAAGGTTGGGGCTGGAATGAAATAAGGAAGGGTGGCGTCGATTCGATAGATCCTGCAGGCGATATAGTGCCCCATCTCATGGGCCAGAAGAATTCCCAGCAGGGTAAAGGAGAAAGGAACACCCGCCAGCAGAATGGAGGGATGAAAGAAAATCGTCAGGAAGAAATCGAGCGAGGGATCGACGCTGTTTTGGGAATGAAACGCGAGGGCCAGCGCCGAGCCGACGACAAGAGTTGTGAAGATCGTTCCCACAAATAACAGGCCATGGAGCCAATACTTCGGACGTCGCGGGGCCGGATGCGTATAGTCCTCAAGGGACAGCGTCACAAAAGGTTCTGAAGACCGGGATTCAATAGGTTGAGACATCGCAGGAATGAGCCTTTCCCCCTGGGACGACCTTCGGTCCGGGGAAAATAAAAAAGCGAGACCATCCAGCTCTGTCTCGCCTTCAACGAGTTCCTTCGAACCCTGCGAAAACCCTCGCACGGCTCTGTGACTTTCATACACCCCAGCTAATCAAGATGCAGTTCTTTGCCGGGCTTGAATCGAACCGCTTTGCCGGGCTTGATGGCGACTTCAGCCCCGGTGCGGGGGTTGCGGCCAATCCCGGTCTTGCGAGGCTTCACGTTGAAAACCCCGAAGCCGCGCAATTCAATGCGCTCGCCCCTTTTCAAGGCATCCTTCATGGCCTCGAAGACGCCTTCCACTGCCATTTCCGCTTTGGTCTTGGAGATCCCCGTCTTATTCACCACTTCATTCACAATGTCGAGCTTGATCAAGGCGTCCTCCTTTGTTTCCATCACTCTGCAGCGCGGGGCGATGTCGGCATGGAACTCATCCAGCGCAAAGAAAAGAGAACTTATGCTAATGAACCGTGCGCATTTGTGTCAAGGGTTATCTCATCGCCTTGTATTATCGTTGGTTGGGTCTTCACAAAGTTGACGTGGCATGGCACACGGTGAATCGACGATTCTTTGGAGTGAGTGGTGACCTGCCATTTGGTGGGGAAGGCCGGACGGGATCCTACCGGGGGCGAGTAATCAGTCTCCGGTTTCTCGATGCCGGCAGGGCGGCGAGGGCTGACAGGGCCTCTGAATGCCCGGTGTCACTGCCGGCCTACCGGTACTAATTCGTTGCCCGGTACTAGAAGAGATAAACCCCAACACCCGTGAAGATGACTAGCCACCAGAGGACCAGTTCCACACGCATCCATAACTTCCAACGATGAAAACGAAGCCGTTGCGGGAGAAGGTTCGTTCCGGCCACCACGGCGATATAAAGTCCGAGTAATTCAGCCACACCTCCCATCACGGCGTGGATGAGAGCGATCGTGTAATATCGCTCGCCCAGATGTTCCGGCAGCGGCGGCAGGACTTGTCGGTGAAACGTTGGCCACATCAGCCACCCGATCATCACCGCATTCAGAAGCAGTACCGTCGCCTGACAGATTCCGTGCGCAATGAAATGCTTTCGCCGGGCCAGCAGCGCGCCCGCCACCAATGCCACCCCCATGACCAATTGTGCCAGCAGATTGGCGTCCGATTTAAACGAGGCCCCCGTCCCGAGAAATCCCTGTGTGGGCATGCGTGCCGCCTCTTCTTTCTGGGGGGAGGCTGTGCCGTACCACCTGCGCCCCTGCTGAATTGAGTGCAATTAGGATGACCCAGGATTGGGTTTTTTATTCCCGTGGCTTCAACATTGAGGAGGGTCAGGGAGCCGATGAGGTTCCTTTGCTGGCTCGGGCCAAATCCTGGAGCAAGCCACGATGGGGTGTCCGCTGTATAGGTCACAAACCTGGCCCCAATTCGTGTTGCCAAGCAAAATCCATCAATGGTATCTTTGGCGTGCCTTTCGCTTCCCACTCTTCGAGGAGACTTCATCCATCTTGAGCATAAAATCGGACACGTGGATCCGCCGCATGGCGATGGAGCATCACATGATCGAGCCGTTTGCCGACCGGCAGGTTCGAGAGGGAAAGATCTCATTTGGCGTCTCTTCATACGGCTACGATCTTCGGGTGTCCGATGAGTTCAAGATCTTCACAAACATTAATTCGACCGTAGTGGACCCCAAAAATTTCGACGAACGCTCGTTTGTTGAGGTAAGGAATGACGTGTGCATCATTCCGCCGAATTCCTTCGCGCTGGCCCGGTCCGTAGAGTACTTCCGCATACCTCGAACCGTCTTGACAGTGTGCGTGGGAAAATCCACTTACGCACGATGTGGGATCATCGTGAACGTCACCCCTTTTGAACCGGAATGGGAAGGATTCGTAACGCTCGAGATATCAAACACGACCCCGTTGCCCGCAAAGGTGTACGCCAATGAGGGACTGTGCCAGATTCTTTTTTTTGAGGCCGACGAGGTGTGCGAGATCTCTTACAAGGATAAACACGGAAAGTACCAGGCCCAAAAAGGAATCGTTCTTCCCCGGATCTAGCCCTTCACCCTTGCCCGTCGCGAGAGGAGGCCGGTATGCCTTCCCGAAAATCGAAGTTCCAGTTGGGGGATCGGGTGCCTGATTTTGTGCTGCCGGACAGTGAGCATTCCAGGTTCTCTCTTCGGGAGCACGTCGGTCGCGGGCCATTGCTGCTGGGATTCATCCGCGGAACCTGGTGTCCCTTCTGTCGCCGCTTCATGCAGCAGGTGCTTCAGTCAATCGAGGAGATGCAGTCTCTGGGTTGCGAGGTCGTCCTGATTGCGTCACAACCCCTGGCGCCCATCCTTCGATTCTCACGGCAGGAGAAGCTTCCATTTAGGATCCTTGCGGATGCGGACCGTGCCGTGACGCGGGAGTACGGGGTCTACCAGGCCCTCGGGTTGATGGGAGTCAACGTAGCCCGCCCCGCGGCGTTCCTCCTGAATGAAGAGGGCCGAATCCTCTACCAGTTTGTCGGTTCTGCGACGGACCGTCCACCCATCCCCGAAATCTTGAAGATGGTCAGGACCTCTGCGGGTCGGAAGGGATCTCATCCCGCAGCCGGGTACAGAGTGAAGGCCTAATCTCCCTATAATTCTGAGGTCGTTCCCCGCCGGATTCGTTGAGCCCGAATGCAGGCCCCACTCCCTATTCCTTCCCCCTTAACGTTCCGCCCGCGATCCTCGTGTTTCGCGGCTCGTCCTTTCGCAAATGCCCCCGTTTTCTTGCCAATTCAAAATCCTTGTGTTAGGTTTTGCGTTCATTTGCACGTCGTGATGGCAGGGCCAGGGAGAGTGTGATGATCCTATCCTATCAGGGCAAGAAACCCCGGATTGCCAATGGGGTATACATAGCGCCCAGTGCCGACATCATTGGAGACGTGGAAATCGGGGAGCACTCTTCGATCTGGTTTCAAGTTGTGATCCGGGGTGATGTCCATTCGGTTCGAATCGGGACTTGCAGCAACATCCAGGATGGATCCGTCCTGCATGTTCACCGGGGGGAATATCCTTTGACCCTCGGCGACTATGTCACGGTCGGGCACTCCGCCACCCTGCACGGGTGCACGGTCGAATCTAACTGCCTGATCGGGATGGGGGCGACCGTCTTGAACAATGCCCGGATTGGCACTGGTTCCATCGTTGCCGCGGGATCGCTGGTTCCGGAAGACACGGTCGTTCCGCCGCAGAGCCTCTTCATGGGGACTCCCGCAAGATTCATTCGCCGTTTGAAGGAGGCGGAGCAGGAGAAGATTCTGCAGTACGCCAGGAACTATCTCGAGTACAAGGAGATTTATCTGAAGGAGTCTGGCAACTCATTTTCGGCCCCATGATCAAAACCATCCGAGGCACCCGAGACATTTTGCCCCCCGAATCCCGACTCTTCACGTATGTGGAGTCGGTCGCCCGCGAGGTGTTTCGCCGCTTCAATTTTGATGAGATTCGCACTCCGGTCTTTGAAAAGGCGGAACTGTTTGCCCGGAGTGTAGGCGAGGAAACCGACATTGTTTCGAAGGAAATGTACACTTTCACGGATCGGGACGGGACGGCCCTGGCGCTTCGCCCCGAAGCCACCGCCTCCGTGGTCCGGGCATTCCTGGAGCATCAAATGGGCAATGACCCGGGTCTGAAACGATTTTACTACCTGGGTCCCATGTTCCGTCGCGAGCGTCCGCAAAAGGGGCGGTACCGCCAATTTTTTCAGATCGGGGCTGAAGTTCTCGGGGGCGATCACCCTGCCCTCGATGCGGAAGTGATTGAAATGGTCACGGAGTACCTGCACCGCCTGGGCATCAAGGACTTCTCGCTCCTGCTCAACTCCATTGGGGACCGTCAATGCCGCCCTGCTTTCCTGCAGGCCTTGCGGTCGGCCGCGGAACCGGTGAAAGAGAAGCTCTGCGAAAATTGCCGGAGGAGGCTGGTGACGAACCCTTTGCGAATTCTCGACTGCAAGGAGGAGTCGTGTCAGCCTTACATCAACCAGTTCCCCTCGATCTTGGATTTTCTTTGTGCAGAGTGCCGGGCGCATTTTGAGAGACTCTGCGCACTGCTGGACAGCCGCGGCCTCCGCTATCAATTGACCCCGCGCATGGTGCGAGGGTTGGATTATTACACGCGGACCACTTTTGAGATCACGAGCGATCAATTGGGGGCGCAAAACTCCCTGCTCGGAGGCGGTCGTTACGATGGGCTGTCAGAAATGCTGGGCGGACCCGCGGTCAAAGGGATCGGGTTTGCCATCGGTTTGGACCGCTTTGTGCTGGTCCTTTCACAGATTCAGCCGGCCCTGGGGGAGGATCCCGTGCAGTTGTATGTGGCATGGCTGGGCCCGAATGCTTTTTCCAAAGCATACGAACTCACCCAGAAGTGCCGCCAGGTCGGCGTGCGCTGCGTCATTGAATTCGATGAGCTTAAGCTGAAAAAAGCCCTGTCAAATGCAGACCGAATGAAGGCCGGGCAGGTGTTGATCGTGGGAGAAGATGAGATTGCCCGGAATTCCTTCCAGTTGAAGGACATGAAAGCGGGTACGCAGGAGTCCCTCAGTGAGAGCGAGTTACTGGCGCGGCTCTCGGCCTTAGCCGAGGAATCTCGAAGATAATGATCTTTGAGGAGAGAGGACTCGATCTAAAATCTCGTGGAAATCCTGGAAAAAGTTCTTACCTTTCAGTCTCTCGCATTTGAAGAAGCCCGCCTGCTGATGCAGCAGATTCAGCAAGGCACCTTCTCGGATGACCAAATTCGAGCCATCCTTCTCGCGTTGCGGGCCAAGGGGGAGACGGCGGATGAGATAGCGGGCTTTGCCAGCGTCATGCGTGAGAATGCCCTCCCGGTGCATCCGGAATCCCCGATCGTTGTCGATACGGCGGGGACCGGGGGAGACGGGCTGAACACCTTCAATATTTCCACGACCGCCGCGTTTGTCATCGCCGGCGCCGGAGTCCCGGTCGCCAAGCACGGGAACCGGGCAGCATCGAGCCAGAGCGGCAGTGCCGACGTCATGGCAGCCCTGGGTGTGGAGGTGGATCTGCCGCCGGAGGCTGTCGAAGAGTGCCTGCGCGAAGTGGGCATCGCCTTTTTGTATGCGGCTACGTTTCACCGGAGCATGGCCTGCGTCGCCAAAGTCCGCCGCGAATTGGGTGTCAAGACCATCTTCAACCTGCTGGGGCCGCTGACCAATCCCGCCCGAGTCAAGCGACAGGTGATCGGGGTGTGCAGTCGCGAGATTGCAGATCGAATCGTCCGAGTGTGCCAGCGCCTGGGGAGCGAGCACGTGTGGGTGGTGTCCAGCGACGATGGGACCGACGAACTCTCGGTCACGACACTGAGTTACGTGAGCGAGTTCAGGAATGGGGAGTTTTCCAGCTTCGAGGTGATCCCGGAAGAGGTGGGATTTGAACGCGGTGAAATTGATGACCTTCGCGGAGGGACTGCGCAGCAAAATGCCGATTACCTGCGCAACATTCTTCTCGGGACTGACCAGTCGTCACGGCGTGATGCCGTGGTTTTAAATGCCGCTGCGGGAATTTACGTGGCTGGGGCGGAATCGTTTGACGTCGCCTTGCGGCGCGCGCAGGATTCGCTGGACGATGGTGCGGCTTACGAAAAGCTCCAAGGACTGATCGAGACCTCGCGAAGACTCAAGAATCCTCCAAACATCCATTAATGGGTCAGCGCTTTTGACTTTCCGGATTCGTTGGTCGCTTCTTAGGAGTGGCTCGCATGGCGCCAGGTGGAGGGCCTCCCTGCATGCGCTGCATCCGCCGCCCTTCCCGGATCTGCTGAATCATGTGACTGATCCGCTGATCCGTGCGCTGCTGGTACTGCCGGAAGCGCGCGCGTTGACGGACATCGAGCTTGGAATCAACCTCTGACAAGGCGGATTGCAGGTTCTGTTCGTTCTGTTTCTTCACCTCATCGAGCTCTTTGAGTTTGCCTTGCACCTCGTCATCGGGGGCTCCACTGTCCAACATTTGATTGAGCTGTCGCTCCACGAGGCGCTTCTGACGCGCCCCGGCCTGACGCACCCGCAGGTAGTTCTTCACGACAGGAATGGTGGCGGCGTATTGCTCGTCACTCAGTTTCAGCTCTTCCTGAAGGCGGCTGATGTAGAGGGCTTCGATCAATTGCTGGACTTCGTTCTCATTGCGCGGCGCCGTCTGCACCTGGCCGTCCGCCCCGGGTGACTTTTGAGCGGGCGGCTCGGTCTGGGCAAAACGCGGCTCGGTGGTCACGATCCCCAGCAACAGCGCTCCCAGGAGGATTACACAGGCGTGATGTAAACGCGTCATGGCTAACTCTTGAGTTGTTCCTTGATCAGGGCTTTCAATTGCGTCACCTCTTCCGGCCTCAGATCGGGAATATGCTGGAAGGGGTCGGAAGAGAACTCACTCGCCACCCCCATTTCATCGTCGGACGAGCCTTCTGAATCCACCGCGGCCTCGAAGAGATCACTGGCCTGCAGGTTCTGACTCGCGAGGGCATCTTCTGTGGCTTCCACCGGAACACTCAGGTCTGATTCGGGATTCGCCGTTTCAGGGGCGTCCCGTGCCACTTGGATCGGCCCGGTGTGGATTATCTTACCATATCGATATTGGAAGACCGAGACGATTGAGAAAACCAGAACCGCAGTGATCACTGCACCGATCACGGCATAATGGAAGGGAACGAGGTGCCGGAGCGGATTCCAACGTCCCCAGAAAGGACCAGGCTCCGGGACGAAACGGATCTTTCGACTGAGATCATGACGAAATTGCAGGGCCTTGGGCTCGTCCAGATCCGGAGCCGTGTCACTGCGGGCCAGCACCTGCAATACGTCGCGGATCGACGCCAGCTCCGCGGTGCATTCCGGGCAAGTCTCTAGATGCGCCCGCGAACTCTCGTCAGCCCCCCCGGTCTCCGCCCACTCGAGAAGTCGATCACGCTTAAGATGTCTCATAACCCTCAGTCCTTTTCCCCTCGATGCACTGCTCCCACTTTCATCACTTTCCGCAGGTTGGCCAGGCCGAAGAAGACGTTGGTCTTGGCGGTGGAGACAGTGCACTTCAGGATCTTCGAAATCTCTTCGTAACTCAGTTGGTCATACACGCGCAGCTTCAACGCAGCCTGCTGGCGGGGCGGGAGCTTGTCCACCGAAGCCCGCAGTGCAAGAAGCTGCTCATCCTGCTCGACCCGGTCGTCAATACGCACAGAAGGATCTTCGGCCGATTCGACTTCGACCTCTTCGCCATGCGACCGCTGCCGGTGAAGGAAGTTGATGCAATTGTTAATCGCCACCCGGTAAAGCCACGTTTTGAAGCTGGACCGGCGGTTAAAGGTTCGTAGGCCCTGGTAAGCTTTCAAAAAAGCGTCCTGCGCCAGGTCGTAAGCTTCTTCGGGATGGTGAGAATACCGAAAACACAGTCGGTAGATGGGCCGTTGATACGCTCGAACGAGTTCGTCGAAGGCCTCCCGTTCACCTTTCAGGCACCGTTCCACCCGTTCGAGGTCTGTCATCGTCTGTGCGTCGCGACCCGGGTCCTTGGATTCGGCGCGCAGAATACTGCTGGCCATTACCTGCGAGCCGATGTCCGCCCATTGTAGCTTAAGGGTTTTCATTTTTCATTTCAAAAGGGGAGGCCGCTCCACCCGCCCTGTCTCCATTCGGCCCACATCCAGCCTGCCCGGAACGGCCCCGGTTCACGACCCTCCCTGCCATCCCGGGTCCGGGCCCTGCCCGGCCCAGATCCCTGCACGAAAAACAAAGAGTTGCACCAGGGATCCATCAGGCACTCCGCCGTTCCCGCGATTGCTTACTGCGGCTCAGAAGGATTATCCGGTTTGGGGGGTGCCGAAGGCGGCGGTGCCCCTGGGCCTCGCGGGCCGACCCCCATCCGTCCGGAACCTCGCATCATCCCCATTCGCTGCTGCATCCGTTCCTCTCCGAAGCGCTTCATCTGAGCTTGGCGCCACTCATGCAGTTTATTCAACTGGTCGGCGGTGAGTGTTTCCTTCACCGTCAGACGGGTCTGAATCTGATTTTTTAACAAGGCCCCCTGCAATGCAGAGATCTCATTGATCTTCAGGTCAACTTGAGCGTGGTCCACCTTGTCGGCATCCATCAGGCTGGCGAGCTCAAGACGTTTGATCCTCAGATCCGCCTTATTCTTAATGGCTGTCCTGGCTGAGTTCAGGAAAGCGGTTCGGAGCTTGGCATATTGTTCATCTGTGACCCCCAGCTTAGCGCGCAGATTCTGGTCCCGGAGCGCCCTAACCAGGCCTGAGTGTTGATTGACTATGCGCTTGGCGCGAAGCGGTGCGGGACCCGGCTGGGCCCACAGCGTCAACCCCATCGGCAACATAAGCATCGCGCCCAACACGATAACGATTCGACGTCTCATATAAACTCCTCCTTGAATTTACTCAATGACATAGACACTGAAGCTAACAGAAAGTTTAATCAAGGAGTTAGAAAAACTGCTTTCCATGTTGCCGGGTTTGAAAGGCTGGGATAGAATCGCTCGCTTGTGACCGCTGAAAAGTTGGCTTCCACGACTTGAACGGAGGAGAGCCTGTCGCCCCTGGGGAGAGGAAATTGCGCTGGGGGAGGTCCACACCCGGGTGGCAAGCTCTCGCGGCGTTGGATCTTGACTTGGCAAGGGATAGATAGTGTCTATGGGCAAACTTGGAACAAGTCTCCGGCCTCTGGCAGCTTATATCAAACGATATCGCCGCCGGATCGTCCTGGGTTTTCTTTGCGTGGTGACTACCAACGCCGTCGGGATGGCGTTCCCCTGGGTATTGAAGGGCGCGATTGATGATCTAACGAGGGCGCTGACTTATGAGAAACTCATTCGCTATCCTTTGATTCTGATTGGAATCTCCCTGATTCAGGCGGTGTTCCGCTTTTCCATGCGTTGGATCCTCATCGGGGTATCCCGAGATATTGAATATGATTTGCGTAATGATTTTTTTTCCCGCCTCCTGGAACTTTCTCCGCGGTTCTATCATCACAACCGCACCGGGGATTTGATGTCCAAGGCGACCAACGACATCGCCGCGGTGCGAATGCTGGTGGGCCCGGGCATCATGTACACCGCGAACACCGTGCTGGCTACCATCCTGGCCCTGAGCATCATGTTCAGCATCGACGCGCGGTTGACCCTCTACGCGATGATTCCCCTGCCGCTGGTCAGCGTCGCGATGCGGTTTTTCGGCTCCCGGATCCACGAACGGTTTGAGAAAATCCAGGCCATGTTTTCTGATATCAGCGCCCGCGTGCAGGAGAATCTCTCGGGCATTCGGGTCGTCAAGTCCTTCTGTCAGGAGGAGTCGGAAATCGAAGCGTTTAAGCAGACGAACCGGGAGTACATCCAGAAGAATCTTAGCTTGATCCGGCTCTGGGGGACCTTTTATCCCACTTTGGAACTGCTGATCGGTCTGGCATTTGTCGTGGTGCTGTGGTTTGGGGGAATGCAGGTCATTGCGGGAAAAATCTCCTTGGGTTCTTTCGTGGCCTTTAACACCTACCTGGGGATGCTGGTGTGGCCGATGATCGCTTTCGGTTGGGTGATCAACCTGGTGGAGCGTGGGGCGGCCTCCATGGGCCGCATCAATGTCATCCTCGAGACAAGGCCTGACATTGCAGACGGCCCTGAGGTCTCGGTGGCCGCTGGATTCCCCATTGAAGGCGAGATTGAATTTCGAAATCTCTCGTTTGCTTACAATGGCCAGCCGGTCCTCCAGAACATCAATCTTAGAATAGCGCCCGGACAACGCGTGGCAATCGTCGGGCATACCGGGTCTGGCAAATCGACGCTGGTCCATCTCATTCCCCGGCTCTACGATGCCCCGCGGGGAACCGTCTTCATCGACGGAAGAGACATCCGGCAATACCCCCTCGCGGCCTTGCGCTCTCAAATTGGATTCGTTCCGCAGGAGACGTTCCTGTTTAGTGAGACCGTGGCCGAGAACATCGCGTTCGGCGTCTCCGGGGCCGAGCGGCAGTCCATCGTCCGGGCCGCCGAGGTGTCTCATCTCTTTGGCGACGTTCAGCGCTTTCCCAAGCAATTCGACACGATGGTGGGGGAGCGGGGAATTACTCTGTCGGGGGGACAGAAACAACGGTCCGCCATCTCCCGGGCCGTCATACGCAACCCTAAGATCCTGATCCTTGATGATGCCCTTTCGAGCGTCGATACCGAGACGGAAGAAAAAATCCTGCGGGAACTCGATGCGGTCATGCGGAATCGCACTTCGCTCGTCATCTCGCACCGGGTTTCCACCGTGAAGAACTCCGACAAGATCATCGTCCTCTCCGAGGGCCGAATCGTTGAGGAGGGGACCCACAACGAGTTGTTGACCCGGGATGGATATTATGCGGAGCTGTATCAGAAACAGTTGCTGGAAGAAGAGCTGGAACAGATATGAAACAAGCCGTCAGCCATCAGCTTTCAGTTTCGGAACCTTCAGCATATTTCGCTTGGTTAGAAGTGTTGGTTCCCCTCATGCGACCGGATGCTAGATTTAGGAAATGTTTCGATGAAACCCCTGAAATCTGATTTTTGAGAGCTGACGGCTGACCGCTGATCGCTCATATTCCAATGGCCCAATTCCACGAAGAGGAAGCACTCGGGAAGGCATACGACCACAGGCTAATGGCCCGGTTGTTGCGCTATGTTCGCCCTTACTGGCACATGGCAACCGTCGCGATGGGGTGCATTCTTGTCTTCGCCGTGCTGCAGGCAGTCCCGCCGTATTTGACCAAGGTAGCCATCGACCGCTACATCCTCACGCATAACTACGCGGGGCTGGGGAAGATCGGCCTTCTCTTCATTGCAGTTCTGGTGGCCTCATTTGTCCTGGAGTTCTTTCAGACCTTCCTGACCCAGTGGATGGGTCAGCTCATCATGTACGACATGCGTGTGGAGATCTTCACGCATCTTCAGAAGTTGCAGTTGAAGTTTTTTGACAAGAATCCGGTGGGGCGGCTGATGACCCGGGTGACGACCGACGTGGATGCCCTCAACGAGCTTTTTGCGGCAGGCCTAGTCACCGTCTTTGGCGACCTCCTGACCCTGCTGGCGATCCTGGCGGTCATCCTGCGATTGAACTGGCGGCTGGCGCTCGTCAGCTTCGCGGTCATCCCGTTCATCGTAGTCACGACCACGGTGTTCCGCCGCAAGGCGCGCGATTCCTACCGTGACGTTCGAGCGGCGGTGGCGCGTATCAGCGCCTTCCTGCAGGAACATCTTTCGGGGATGAGCGTGATCCAACTCTTCAACCGGGAGGGCAAGAGTTTCCAGCAGTTCGAGACCATCAATGAGCGCCACCGCAAGGCCAATTACGATTCCATCCTGGCTTATGCAGTCTTCTTTCCTATCGTGGAAATCCTGAGTGCGACGGCGGTGGCCCTGATTATCTGGTATGGGGGCCATGAAGTCTTGAAGTCAGCGATCAAAATGGGGACCCTGGTGGCCTTCATCCAGTATTCACAACGCTTCTTCCGGCCTATCCAGGACCTCAGTGAGAAATACAATATCCTTCAATCGGCGATGGCCAGTTCAGAGCGCATCTTTAAGCTGCTGGATACGCCGGTTACCATTGCCTCGCCCAAGACCCCGCACCCCCTTCAGACCGTCCAGGGCTCCATCGAATTTCGAAACGTCTGGTTTACCTACTCCGATGCGGCCGATCCGGCCCCGGAGGAATATGTGCTGAAGGATGTTTCCTTCCGGGTGGATCCGGGCAAGTCGGTGGCCATTGTGGGACATACGGGGGCCGGAAAAACCACTTTGATCAGTTTGCTTCAACGGTTCTATGATGTGAACCGCGGTTCCATCCTGCTCGATGGCATGGACCTGCGTGAATTGGACCTGGGGGAGCTGCGCCGCCACTACGGTGTCGTGTTGCAGGACGTCTTCATTTTTTCGGGGACGTTTGAAAGCAACATCCGGCTGGGGACACCCTGGATTGACGAACAGCAGGTGCAGAATGCCGCCGTGGATGTCAACCTCTACGACTTCATCCGCGAGCTGCCCAACGGCCTCAAGGAAGAGGTGCGCGAGCGCGGCAGCACGCTCTCGGTAGGCCAGAAGCAGTTGATGGCCTTCGCACGGGCCCTGGCGCATGATCCACGAATCCTGATCCTCGATGAGGCGACCTCGAGCGTGGATACGGAGACCGAGCTCAAGATTCGGGAGGCCCTCGCCCGCCTGATGAAGGGGAGGACCTCCATCGTCATCGCCCATCGGCTCTCGACAATCCAGAATGCCGACCAGATCATCGTGATGCATAAGGGACAGGTTCGAGAGATAGGGAATCACCAGGAGCTTTTGGCGAAGCGAGGCATCTATTACCGGCTCTATCAGCTCCAATACAAGGAACAGGAAACGCGAGTGGCATAGAAACGTGATCCGCTAAGTCGTTCTTTCAACTTCCGAGGAAAAACTTCATGGCACAATCTCAGAAGGCGCAGGAGTTGCCCCCCCAGTTCAAACCCTACGTCAGCGCAGAAGAAACGATGGCGGAGCTGACCATGCGAGCCCTGTTGCTGGGAATCCTCATGGCGGTGTTTCTGGGCGCAGCCAACGCCTACCTCGGCATGAAAGCCGGGCAGACCATCTCTGCGATTTTCCCGGCAGCGGTGATCGCCGCCGCGGCTTTTCGACTCCCTTTCTTTCGCGGGACGATCCTGGAGCAGAATATTGCTCGAACCGCCGCCGCCATGGGAGAAGCGTTGATTGCCGGAGCCATCTTCACCATTCCCGCATTTCTCATCGTCCAGGTCAATGGCCAGCGGCTTTGGACGAGCTTTCGCTACTGGGATTCAACCCTCATTATGCTGGTCGGGGGGCTCTTGGGGGTATCGTTTATTATCCTGTTGCGCCGGACGCTGGTGGAAGATGTGTCGCTGCCTTTCCCGGAAAGCGCGGCGTGTGTTGAGATCGTTAAAGCCGGCCAGAAGGCGGACAGCGGGGCGAAGCATGTTTTCTCGGCGCTGGGGTTGGGAGCGGCCATCGAGGTATTAAAGAATTCGAGCGGATTCACCTTGATTCGCGATGTGACTTCGGGTTTCATTCAATTGCCTCGATCAATTGTGCACCATTTCAATGTGAACAAGGTTCCGATCGGCGACGTCGCCCATCAGGGGGCTATCCCGTGGTCTTCTCCGGTGGCCTCACCGGCATTGATGGGGGTGGGATACATCATCGGGCCGAAGTGGGCGGCGGTGAACTTTTCAGGCGGTGTCATCGCGTGGCTGGTGTTGATCCCGTTTGTCCTGTTTGTGGATCCGGACTTGGCTCGCCGGCTCTCCCTGAATGGTCAGCCTGTCGGCCTGGAGGATCAGGCGAATTCCGTGTGGTACAACATCGTCCGTCCGATTGCGGTTGGAGCCATGCTGATCGGCTCGGTGAACACCTTGTGGGGAATGCGCCAATCCCTGGCGAAGGGGTTGATCCACTCGTTCCGCAAGCAGCGTGACGCCTCGAATGACCCCAACGCATCCTCCTCCCGCCTTGAACGTGACCTGAACTTCCGGTGGGTCATTGTGGGCATCCTCCTCCTGCTCATTCCGATGGTCGCCATTTATTACCGTTATATGCACACCATGGGAGGGGCGGTTTTATCGGCCCTAGTCCTCGTTTTGACCGGTTTCATTTTCACCGCGGTCGGGGGGTATCTGGTCGGTATTATCGGGGGTAGCAATCAGCCGGTCTCGGGCCTGACCCTTTCGGCGTTGATCGTGGCAGCACTCATGATGCTGGCCATCGGTCAGCGGGGACCCGCGGGGGTCGCCGCCGTTCTCGCGGTTGCCGCGGTGGTGTGCTGCGCCGCGTCCGCCGGGGGATCCCTCATCCAGGATCTCCGCGTGGGCCATTTGCTCGGGGGGACGCCCTGGAAGATGGAGGTCGCTGAAATGATCAGCGTTACCGTCATCAGTTTTCTGTTGGTCTTTCCGATGATCATCCTGCATGAAGGGAATATCGCGAAAGGGGGCATTGGAATCGGAGATCAAGCACTCCCGGCGCCCCAGGCCGGTCTGATGGCACAACTCGCCAAGGGCATTGTGGGTGGAGACATGCCGTGGGGACTGCTCATTATGGGGATGGCATTTGCCGTAATGCTGATTTTGATCAAGGCCCCCTCGCCTATGTTGATCGCTGTCGGAATGTACCTCCCGTTTGAAACGACCTTCGCGATCTTTGCTGGGGGGATCATTCGTTGGGCTGCCATGACCCTGGCCACCCGGCGGAACATGCCGGAAGACCGGCAAACGGCGCTGGCCAATACCGGTACCCTGCTCGCATCCGGCTTCATTGCCGGCGAGGCGTTGATGGGCGTTGCCCTTTCCGGCCTCGTGCTCGTGGGCCTTCCTTCAGTGACCAAAATGATCACCGGCCGCGATGAGTTGGGATTGCTCCATACGGGGGGTGGATGGCTGTCGATCCTGGTTTTTGCGTGCGTGGCTTATATTTTGATCAGGATTCCGATCCGCAGCGCTGAAAAAGGTGAAGGGGTAAGCGTCCGGCTGGAGTAATTTATATCCGTCCCTAAAGAGACTTTGTGGCTTGGCGCCCTGGCGCGGGAAGGGGTTGCGCGCGGCGCCACAAAGCCCGCAAAGACAGTTAACTTCTTGAAAATACCTGCCCCACGAAAACTAAAGGCCTCCCACCACCCTGTCCAGTCGGCTTCTTCCAGCAAGACCCAGATGACCCTGGACCGGGTCTTATCTCGGCACGGTCTCGCTTCAAGGACGGTGGCTGCAGAATGGATCCACACCGGTCGTGTGCGAGTGAATTCCACCATTGAGCGGAACGAGGGACGCTGGATTGATTTGAAACGGGACCGCATCAAAGTGGATGATCGAGCGGTTTCCACCGCAAAGAAGGTCTATGTAATATTGAACAAGCCGGCCAACGTGGTGACCTCGCACGGCGATCCGCAGGGGCGGAAGACGGTTTATGATTATTTGCTGGGGCTGACTGCCTGGGTGTCTCCTGTGGGCCGCCTCGACAAGGACACCTCGGGTTTGCTTCTGCTCACCAATGACACGGACTTCGGAAACCGGCTGACCGACCCTCAGTCAAAAATCCCCAAGAAGTATTGGGCCAAGGTGAATGCGGTGTTAGAAGAGGAGGAACTGGTCCGGCTTCGGAAGGGGATCGAGATTGAAGCCGGATTGATGACCCGGCCTTGTATCGTCACTTGGCTCCGGAAGTCGGAAAAGTATTCGTGGCTTGAAATCACGATCACGGAGGGAAAGAACCGCCAAATCCGTCGGATGATCGAAGCACTGGGTCGTAAAGTTATCAAACTGGTTCGTTTACAAATCGGGGGCCTCCGGCTGGGCGAGTTGGCGGTGGGGAAGTGGCGGGAGTTGACGAGTGCGGAGGTTCGGATGTTGAAGAACAAGTGAGGGAATGATTGATCGATCATAGGTGTCAGGTGCCGGGTGTCAGGTGTCAGAGAAGAGCATGAGAGAAAAAATGCGAGTCGATGCTCTGGTGCTTGGTCCCGTGGTTTGGCCCACCGATCACAGGGTGCGTTTTTGCGACACCCGACACCCGACACCTGACACCTGACACCTGACACCTGACACCTGACACCCGACACCTGACACCTGACACCTGACACCTTTCTGCCTGATCCCATCCTAAATTGGCAGAATACGCGACTACCCCTTTGGTGCGTTATAACCGCGCTTGCAGCGGACATAGATCTTTTTGGAACTCGATTTGGGCGTGATCTTGACTTGGAGGCTACGCCAGGTCCCATCCCGGCCCGTGTTGGTCGGATAATAGCCCAGGAGATACTGGCTGCGGATGTCGTGGGCAATCTCCTTGGTGACATTTCCGATATCGTTGACGGACTGTGGAAAATAGACCTTTCCCCCAGTGGCTTCCGCCAGTTCTTTTAAGATTTCGGCTTCCTTAGGAAGGCCTTTCTTGAAGAAATGAGATTTGGGAGGCTCGTCGAGCAGGCCAACGGTAAAGATTTGAGCCCCGGATTCGACCGCAAAATCAAACGCCTGCTTGAAGGTGAAATGTTTTCCCGGTCCGGGATTGTCCTTGCCATCCGTCACAAGGAGAATCACCTTCTTATCGTACTTTCCTCTCTTGATGTGATTCAAGGCCAGGTAGACGGCGTCGTAAAGCACGGTGCTGCTTCGAAACTGGACATTTTCCAGGGCCTCGCGAAGTTCTTCGACGTCACTGGTGAAGTCCTTGTCGAGTTCCAGGTAAGCCTCATCCGCGAAATCAATCAGGAACACCTGATCGTTAGGATTGCTCAACTGCATGAAGTCGACGGCCGCGGTGTTGACCTTCTGGCGCTTGGGGTACATGCTTCCACTCGCATCCAGCAACAGTCCCACTGTGACCGGGACATCTTCATGCTTGAAAACCGAAATCGGCTGTTCGATGCGGTCCTCATAAAGATGAAAGTCATCTTTGGTCAGGTCGCTGACGATTTGATCCTTCTCGTCGGTCACCGAGACGTCCACCAGGACCAGGTTGACTTCGACCTTGATTCGCGGCGCTTCCGCCTGGGGCCTCTGGGGAGGACTCCAGAAAGACGGGTGTTGTGCTGCATGCAATGAGAGGGCGAGGATGGCGCACAGCCCAAGAGCGGTCGCCATGAGATGCCTCGAAATGAGCTTCAATCGGCTTCTCCTGAAGGGATTCGATTTATAAGGTCTCGACGTGTTGGTAAAGGAACCATGCCATTAGACGGGAATGAGCCCGCATCAGTTGCTCGGGGCGTAATAGCCCGCTTTGGCATTGACGTTGAGGGGGGGTAGCCCCCGGGGCGGGTTGAGTTTAACTTTGATCTTTCTCCAGTGACCATCATGCTGTTCATTCGATGAAACATACCCCAAAACGTACTCGTTCCGAAGTTCGATGGCAATCTTCGTGACGATATCCTCAAGATCGCCCACGCTGTTCAGGGTGTAGGTGCGTCCTCCGGTGATTTCCGCCAATTCCGTCAGCAGCGCGGGACCCCGCTTTTCTTCGGGCGCATCGGCAAAAGGATTGTAAATGCCAATCGCAAACAGTTGGGCGTCCGACTCCTTGACATACTCCTTGACATCCTTCTCGCTGTAGCGGCTGTGGTTGTCGCCTCCGTCGGAAATGATCAGAAGCGCCTTGCGGGGGTAGCGACCGTGCGCCACCTTCTCGATTCCAAAATAGATCGCATCCAGGAGCGCCGTTTGACCCTTGGCCTTGTCAAAGATCACCTTCTTGGTAATGTCGTCCACCTGCGACGTAAAATCGTGCTCCAAGTACACCCGGTCGCTGAAACCCACGAGGAAAAATTCATCCTGGGGATTGGCCAGTTTCATGAACTGGATGCAGGCTTCACGCGATTTTTCGATCTTGCTGGTCATGCTCCCGCTCGTGTCAAAAATGATCCCAATCGAGATCGGCATGTCCTGGCTGCTGAAATGCACGATGCTCTGTTCGATCTTGTCCTCGTAAACGGCGAAGTTATCCTTCTCCAATCCCGTCACAAAACGGTTGATGGAATCCGTCACGGTGGCGTTGACCAACACCATCGAGACGTTGACCTGCATTGGCTTTTGAAAGTTGAGCGGTTCGGGTTTGGCCTGCTTGTCGTCGTCCGCCTGCAGGACGGAAAGGGCCGCCAAGAGGGAGAGAAAAATGAGGGTCTTATGGGGTTTCATCTATCATCTCTCCTGCACACTGTGACTCCCCGCGTCACATTTGTTGCCCCTGGCTGAATATGATATATACTTTTTAGCACAGGGACAATTCCTGTGCAACAACTTCGTTTGCGAAAGTTTTCTCTCCTCCGGGCAATGCACCCGCGGGATCACCCGGAGAGGCCAATTGGGTCCACAATCGTTCACCCGGATGGTTAGCCCGGCAGCGGTATTCGCAACGCCGGATGGGCATCCCCACAGGTCTGAATGAAGCCACAGGTTCTTGCAGTCATCCCGGCGCGTTACGCCTCCACCCGATTTCCCGGAAAAGTCCTCACTCCCATCGACAACCATCCCATGCTGGAATGGGTCTTCCGGCGTGTTTCCCAGGCGCAACGCATCACTTCAATTTGCATTGCCACGGATGACCGGCGCGTCGAGGCGGCCGCCAGCGCTTTCGGAGCACAGACCCTGATGACCTCCAGGCGCCACCATTCAGGCACCGATCGAATCGCCGAGGTGGCGCGCCAGGTCTCGTTTCCGGTGCTGGTCAATGTCCAGGGGGACGAGCCTTTGATTGAGCCCCGGGCGATCGACGATCTGGTGGCCGGTTTCCTGCGCGCCCGGCGGCGATTTCTTGCAGGAACGCTGAAATCGCCGATCCGCCGCTTGTCCGAGGTTCGGGATCCCAATGTCGTCAAGGTGGTGACCAATGCCCGGGGCGAGGCCCTCTACTTTTCCCGTTCCCCCATCCCGCACGTGCGCGGGCTGGATCTGCGAGGCCTGGATTTTTTGAGACAAAACATTTTTTTCAAGCACCTGGGGATCTACATCTACACGCGGGAATTTCTCCTGGAGTGGCCCAGGTTGAAGCCTTCAAAGGTGGAACTGCTTGAAGCGTTAGAGCAGTTGCGCGTATTGGAAAATGGTTATAAAATGCAGGTCCTTGAAACTTCCTTTTCGTCCCCAAGCGTCGATACACCTCGAGACGTCAGCTTCGTCGAAAGAGAGATTGTTCGACGGAAGATCGAATTCTGATTTTCCGGGCTCAAAACATGCTCCCGGGGCAGAGCAGTTTTTTTGATTGCGGAGGAACCACAGCTATGAAGTACATATTTGTCACGGGCGGAGTCGCTTCCGGATTAGGCAAAGGGCTGGCAGCCTCTTCAATCGGCGCGCTCCTTGAGAGTCGCGGCCTGCATGTGACGTTGATGAAGTTCGATCCCTATCTCAATGTCGACCCGGGGACCATGAGCCCGTTTCAGCATGGGGAAGTTTATGTCACTGATGATGGGGCGGAGACCGACCTCGATCTGGGGCACTATGAACGCTTCACGAATGCCCGGCTGACCAAGGACCATAATTGGACCACGGGACGGATTTATGAGCTGATTATCGCCAAAGAGCGTCGGGGTGATTATCTCGGGAAGACCGTGCAAGTGATCCCGCATGTCACCAACGAGATCAAGGCCGCCATCAAGAAAGTCTCGCACGACGTCGATGTGGTGATCGTCGAGATCGGAGGAACCGTCGGGGACATCGAATCCCAACCTTTTCTCGAGGCCATCCGGCAGATGCGGAACGAAATCGGCCGGGAGAATTCCGTCTTTGTTCACCTCACCCTGGTTCCCTTTATCCATGCCTCGGGGGAGTTGAAGACCAAACCGACCCAGCACAGTGTTAAAGAGCTACGCGGCATCGGGATTCAACCGGATATCCTGCTCTGCCGCACCGACCGGTTCCTTTCCAGGGAGTTGAAGGCGAAGATCTCGTTGTTCTGCAATGTCCCCGAAGACTGTGTCATCACGGCGAAGGATGTCGATATCATTTACGAAGTCCCGATCGTTTTCCACCAGGAGGGGCTGGACCGTTGCCTCGTCCATCTGTTGAGACTTCCCGAACGGGAGCCGGAGCTGGACCCGTGGCTTGACCTCGTCCTGCGTCTGAGGCACCCCCAGGACGTTGCAGTCATTGGCATCGTCGGCAAGTACGTGGAATTTGAAGACTCTTACAAGAGCCTGAAGGAAGCGATCGTGCACGGGGGGGTGGCCAACAATCTCCACACCGACATCCGCTGGGTTGAAGCGGAAGGGATCGAAGGCGATGCCTGGGATGCCCAACTGGCAGGCCTGGATGGAATCCTCGTTCCGGGCGGGTTCGGGAAACGGGGTATTGCGGGCATGATCCGGGCGATTGAATTTGCCCGTTCCAGGAAAGTGCCCTTTTTCGGCATCTGCCTGGGAATGCAGTGCGCCGTCATTGAATACGCGCGGAACGTCTGCGGGCTGGAGGGGGCCGATAGTTCCGAGTTTGATCCCGCCACCCCGCACCGGGTGATTTATAAATTGCGCGAGTTGAAAGGGATCGATGATTTGGGCGGCACCATGCGATTGGGGGCGTGGCCGTGCAAACTGGAGCCCGGATCGGTGGCCCATCGGGCCTACGGCGAACTGGAAATCTCAGAGCGGCACCGGCACCGGTACGAATTCAACCGCGAGTACGAGGAGACGCTGGTCGCCCACGGATTGAAAATTACGGGGACAAGCCCGGATGGAACCTATGTGGAGACTGTCGAAATCCAGGACCATCCCTGGTTCTTTGGTTGCCAGTTTCACCCCGAATTCAAGTCGAAGCCAATCCAGCCCCATCCCTTGTTTCGCGCCTTTGTGGCGGCCGCATATCAGAACCGCACGGCAAGGGCAGGGCACTTGACGGAAGTCCCGGCTGCGGCGAAGGTGCTGCCGTGAGCTAAGAGAAATTCCAAAATCCAAATAGATTCCAAATTTCAAAAACCAAGCTTCAAACCTCAAGCAACAACTAAGTGGAATCGCCCAATTTCATCTTCACAACGGGCCGCATTGGTTAGACCGCAAATGAGATGAAACGACTTTGCATTGTGAATTGGGTTTAAAGCTCCGCTGGAAGTTAAGGTTTGTGGTTTTGACTTCCGTGTGGTAATTGGAATTTGGAATTTTTGTCGAACGCTCCTGACATGTGGTCTAATGTGTTCCCAATGACGCGATCCTTCACAGTCGGCGATTTCAAGATTGGCAACCGTCAGCCACTGTTCCTAGTGGCGGGTCCGTGCGTGATTGAAAGTGAGCGGCACGCGATGCGGATGGCGGAATCGATCGCGCAGATCTGCTCCGACCTGAAGGTCCATTACATCTTCAAGGCCTCCTACGACAAGGCCAACCGCACCTCGGTCCACTCGTTCCGGGGTCCGGGTTTGAAGAAGGGGCTTTCCGTTCTGATGAGGATCAAGCGCTCCCTCCACCTGCCGTTGCTCACTGACATCCATGAAATCTCGCACGTGGGGCCAGCCGCCGAAGTGTGCGATGTGTTGCAGATTCCCGCCTTTCTTTGCCGTCAAACCGATCTGCTGGTGGCGGCCGGAAAGTCCGGGCGGGCCATTAATATAAAGAAAGGGCAATTCGTGGCGCCCTGGGAAATTCGTCATGCCGTGGAAAAGGTGCGTTCCGCAGGCAACGAAAAGATCATGGTGACCGAGCGCGGCGCCATGTTTGGCTACAACAACCTGGTCGTGGACATGCGCTCCATTCCGATCATGCAGGAGATCGGATATCCGGTGGTCTTCGACGCGACCCACAGTGTTCAAATTCCGGCGGGAGCGGGGAACGCCTCCAGCGGGCAGGCCCAGTTCATTCCACACCTGGCGCGGGCCGCCGTGGCCGCCGGCATTGATGGCATCTTCATGGAGGTTCACGACCACCCCGAGAAGGCACTCAGTGATGGCCCCAACGCCCTTCATCTCAAGCTTCTTCCGGGACTCCTGAAAACCTTGCTTGAGATCAGTCACATCGTGAAAGCTGAAGTCAAGGCATGAGCATCGAATCCGCCAGGAGATTTCTCGCCATTGAGGCCGAAGCGATCATGGAGCTGATTGCCCGGCTGGATCGCAGTTTCACGCAAGCGGTGGATTTGATCGAAGCCTGCAAAGGGCGGGTCGTCATCACCGGAATCGGGAAGAGCGGCATCATTGCTCAAAAAATCTCCGCCACCCTCTCATCAACCGGCACCCCCTCGCTGTTTCTGCATCCCGCTGAAGCCGTGCACGGCGATCTCGGCCGCATGGTGGCGGGAGACCTGGTGCTGGCGCTTTCTTACAGCGGGGAGACCGAAGAGATTCTGTTGCTTCTCGACACCCTCAAGCGTCTGGGCATCCCGCTGATCGCAATGTCCGGGAGTTTGGATTCGACCCTCGCCGAAGCCAGTGACGTCGTCCTTGATGTGTCGATCAAGAAGGAAGCGTGTCCCCTCGGACTGGCACCCACCGCGTCCACCACGGCAATGCTCGCGCTGGGAGACGCGCTGGCCCTGGCGGTCCTCGAACGCCGGGGTTTCACTGAAGAAGATTTTGCCGCCCTTCATCCCGCCGGTGGGCTGGGACGAAAACTAATGCGGGTCGAGAACCTGATGCACAGCGGTGACGCCCTGCCGAAGGTCAAGGCCGACACTCGGATGAGTGAGGTAATCTATGAAATCTCGAAGAAGGGGCTGGGAATGACGAGTGTCGTCGATGGGGATGACCACCTGGTGGGGATCATCACGGACGGCGACCTTCGTCGACTCCTGGAACGCGGCGACCAGATTCTTTCTAAGACGGCAGGTGAGGCCATGCATCCCCGCCCGCTCACCATTCATCGGCGGGAATTTGCCACCCATGCTCTGAATCTGATGGAACAACAGAAAATCACCTCGCTCATCATCGTCAATGAGACCCGGTGCGTTGAAGGCGTCCTTCATATCCACGATCTCTGGCGGACAGAGATGTTTTGAACCAGCGGGGGCCCCCCTCGGCCGAGGCTTCCGGCGCGTCCGCCCTCGTGCGGAGGACCCCTGTCCCTCGTGGGCCGTAGCGTTGAATGATCTGTTCTTTCGAGCGACTTTCAAATGTCAAGACTCCCCAAGAAGATTTTGACCCGCCTCAAGAAAATCAAGTTGCTGGTGTTCGATGTGGATGGCGTTTTAACTCCCGGAGACATCCTGGTTCATCCGGACGGGAGTGAGTCCAAGAGCTTTGACGTGCGGGATGGAATTGCGATCCGGTTTGCCCATCAGGCCGGCTTGCAGCTGGGTTTGCTTTCTGGAAGATTCTCTGAAGCCGTGGCGCAGCGCGCGCAGGACCTGGGGGTTGAAATTTGCGTTCAGGGATCGGTAGGGAAGAAGCCCGATTTCCTGGGAATCCTTGAGAAGCTCACTTTGACGCCCGAGGAAGCGGCTTACGTTGGAGACGACATTGTCGACCTTCCGGTCCTGCGCCTCGCCGGTTTTGCTGCGACCGTCGCCGATGGTTGCCCCGAGGCCCGGGAAGTGGCGCATTACATCACCAGGGCTCATGGGGGACACGGGGCCGCGAGGGAAATCATCGAGCTTGTCCTGAAAGCGCAGGACCGCTGGAATGGAGTGGTTCAGCAATTCCTCGAGGATTAGAGCCGCTCTCGTGTGGCTTGGGACATGAATCGAAAGGGCGGCAACGGATCCGTTCCGGCTGCTTGCCGCGAATTCGCCCACCGGAAACTGGCGAGGAAATGCGCTTCAGCGAGCACCCCCGGGAAGGCTCCGACGCATCGTGCTTCTCGCAATATAACCGTGGATTCAACTTGATTTTGACTCTGCAACGGTCTACACTTCTGCATGGTCAGACGACCTCCCTTAACCGACAATCCTTTCATTGATCGCCTGGCCCACATAAGCAAATAGGGCTTTCCCTCTCTCATAAAATTTTCTCCGGTCATTTGCGTTGGGAGTTCGCATTTTCCGCGCTGGATGCATTGCTCCGCCCGCGGGGAGCCGACCCGCTTGACGTGGGGCAAAGGTGTCCTTTTTTGTTGGGGAGGCATCCTTATTCCTAATCTATTTCGACGAAGCGTTGAATGTTGACACCGCAGTTCTTCCTTCCTCGCTGGCCGCATTGGGCAGGCAATAGAGGAATGATGAGAGAGGAGAGGTTTTCATATGGTGGTCGAAACATTGGAGAACCCTTCGCTGCTCGGTCTCGAATTGGGTCACTACCGCATTGCCGAGAAGATCGGCCAGGGTGGGATGGGAGAGGTGTATCGTGCGCAGGACGAACACCTCAATCGCGAGGTGGCGATCAAAGTCCTCCCCCCCGGAACCTTGGTCGACGAGGCATCCCGCAAGAAATTTCGCAACGAGGCGCTGGCTCTCTCCCAGCTGAACCATCCCAACATCGCCACCATCCATGATTTTGATACGCAGCAGGGAGTGGACTATCTGGTGATGGAGTACATCCCGGGCATGTCCCTCAGCGAGAAACTGGGGACGGGACCGCTGACCATCGAGGAAACCACGAGCCTCGGCCCACAACTGGCTGCGGGGATGATGGCGGCGCACGAACACGGAATTGTTCACCGTGATCTCAAGCCCGCCAACCTGCGGTTGACTCCGGACGGCCGATTGAAGATTCTGGACTTCGGACTGGCGAAACTGGTTCGCCCTTTCGGCACGGACATGACCACCGAAACGGTGGTGGGGGCGCGTGCCCCGGCAGGGACCCTGCCATACATGGCCCCCGAACAATTGCGCGCTGAACAGGTGGATGTTCGCACCGATATTTATGCCGCGGGCGCGGTGCTTTACGAGATGACGACCGGGAAATGGCCGTTTCGGGAAACTGTGAGCCCTCGACTTATTGACGCCATTCTGCACCAACCACCGGCTCCGCCTTCTACGGTCAATGGGATCAGTACCCCTGAATTGGACAGCGTCATCTTGAAGTGCCTCGAGAAGGATCCCGACAAGCGCTATCAATCGGCGAGAGATTTGCTGCAAGACCTGCCCAAGCCAAAGACGGGTTGGCCGGCCCGTCGATCCATCGCTTCGCGCGTGGGGCGCCTTGCGGCATTCGCCGTCATGGTCGTGGTTTTTCTTCTGGCGGCCCCCTCGGGCAAACTGGTCATAGAAAGGTGGCTTGGCGGGCCCCCGGAGTCAAAGCGTGTGGCTGTCATTCCCTTCAGCTATAAGGGCGACAACGCCTCGCACCAGGCGATCAGTGACAGCTTGGCGGTGATACTCACCAATCAGCTCACCCAGATCGAAAGGCTTCGCAGTTCTATCGCCGTCATCCCCGAAAGCGAAATAAGGAGCAAGGGGGTGCGGAGTGCTGAGCAGGCGCGGAAGATTTTTGGAGCCACATTTGTGGTGACCGGAAATGCCCTGACCGAAGGAAATGACTTACGCCTTTTGCTTCAGCTGGTGGATACCCAGACCCTCAAACAACTCGATTCGAGGGATCTCCGGGGATTGGCAACTCTCGAACCCCAATGTCTGCGAAACCTGGATGAGATGCTGGGGACGAATCTGCGGACCCGGGATTTCGGTGTGCTGGCTGCGGGCGTGAGCAGGGTCCCCAGCGCATCGGCAAGCTACCTCGAGGCACGAGGCAACCTGCTTCATTACGACATGCCGGGAAGGGTGGATACCGCAATCCGGCTTTTTGAGGACGCCGTGCACAAGGACCCGCGCTATGCCCTGGCGTATGCGGGTCTGGGTGAGGCGTATTGGCGAAAATATGTGGCGACGAAAGACACGCGCTGGCTGGAGCCCGCGGAACGCAGTTGCAACCAGGCGCTGGAACTGGACAAAGGACTGGCGCCCGTCCACATCACTTGCGGGTTAATCAAGAAGGGCAGGGGAAACTACGCCCAGGCCGTAGAGGATTTTCAGCGCGCGCTGCTGATCGACGATCGCAGCTATGACGCCCACCGTGAGCTGGCAAACGCATACGCGAATCTTAGCCAATTGGACTTGGCGGAGACAACGTACAAGAATGCCATCCAACTCCGACCGGACCTTTGGACCTGCTACAACGATCTGGGCGGCTTCTATCTTTCACATGGCCGCTACGAAGATGCTGCCGTTCAATATCAGAGGGTCATCGACAAGGCGCCCGATAGCATCTGGGGTTACAACAACCTGGGGGCATCCTATTTGTACATGGATCGGCTGACCGAGGCGCGCACCATATTTGAGAAGGCCAATCAAATCGGACCGGATTACGGGGTCCGATCCAATCTGGGCACCCTCTATTTTACAGAAGGGCGCTTTGCCGAAGCCGCTCAGATGTATGAAAAAGCACTCGAGCTCGATAACACCAAGTATGCGCTATGGGGGAACCTGGCTTCCGCCTATTACTGGACGCCCGGGCAGCAGCCCAAGGCGCGTGAACTTTACCGCAAGACCGCCGGGATGGCTGAGGAGGTCCTGAAAGTCAATTTGAAGAATGAGACGGTTCTATCCCGGCTGGCTGTGTACTACGCAATGCTGAACGATCGGGCCCGATCCCAGGCGGATCTCAAACGGGCCCTCACCCTGGCCCCAACCGACACCGATGTTCTCTACCGGGCCGCATTGGTGCACGAGCATCTGAGGGAACGGGACCAGGCTTTACAGTGGCTCGGGAAAGCGGTGGAACACGGATACTCAACGGCCAAAGTCCAACGCTCTCCCGAACTGAAGAATCTACGCGAGGATCCGCGGTATCCAGGGCTGGTGCGGAGCCCGCAGGGTAATAGTAAAAAGTAAAACATAATGATTGAGGATTAACCTTATAGGAGGAACAAGTCATGACGAAAACCCTATCAACGCTTGAGGAAGGAACCATCCCAGAGGAAACCATGCTGAAGCATGAGCCTGTCCATAAGGTGGTCATTTACGCCGACCACAATGGGTGCAAGGTACATCCCCCTCACCTGCTCGTTGAACCAAACGAAACAATCGTCGTCAAAGCCCTCAAAACGGATATCCAAGTGTTTTTGCCCGAAGGTGGGCCGTTTGATTTTGATCCTGCATTAATTGGTGAAAGGGTGATTCGACTCCCTTGGGAGCCAAGAGGGGTGGTCGTCTCGATTAAGGCCGACAAGGAAGTCAAGTTCAAGGTGAAAGAGCACGCTCCGAATGGCCGATATCCCTACGCGGCCTACTTCCAGGGCGAAAACCTCAAAATGTTTGCAGTGGGGGGCTCCGATCCGGAGATCATCGTTCATGGCGCCGGTACTTAGCAGCTACTGCGCCCGAGCGTTGACTCAGCAATTCAGCGGCAGGCATCAATGCAAGGTTGAATCTGATTGCTGGGTGTGAGACCCCGCTGTTCGGGTTATCGAGGGACAGTTTCCTGTTTCTCAAAGATCCAAACCAGAGGCAAGGAACTGTCCCTGAGAAATAGGTATCTTTGAGCTTCCTGGGCCCGCCGGGCGATCTGCTCCCCATGGAAGGCGCAAGAAAACCCCGCTCTCTGAACAATTCCAGGGCGGCTTGGATGATCTTGTCCGAGGTGACTCGCCTCATCTGCTCCCACTTCGTTTCAGTCCGTGGTGACATCGAAGATCTCCCCAGACACTCTATATTATTGAATGACCCGACAACCTAAGAACAAATGATTGTCGGTCCACCCTGGTCCGGAGGAAGGTTGACCTGTCCGTGGCGAGAGGGCGGCGCCTAGAGCAAGGCCGGGGTATTCCGAATTACCTCAGAGGCACATTTCAAAAATTCAAAGGGCCTGATATCCTCAGTTGGATTCCGCCTGTTCAGGGAGATTGACTGAAGAAAAGGGAGGTTTCGCATCAAGTTAAGTTGCCCAGCGTCTGTAGTGAAATCTATTCTGGCGGTTCTACTGTTCATTCCGCAGGGTGTTGAGGCCGGGGCGCGTTGGCAAACCTTGGCTCCCGGACTGGAGTTAGGACTACTCCGGGCGACCAAGCCCAGTGCGGTCGGCGACTCCAGGATCACCATTCTGCGCATTGATCCCAAACTCTGGGAACTGACCTTTGTGGGCCTCAGCCAGGGTGGGGAACGCGGGGGAATGACGGCGCGGGAATGGGGCCGGAAGCACAATCTCGCGGCGGCGATTAACGCGGGGATGTTTTTGGGGGATGAGAAGACCCACGCCGGATACCTCCGGTTCCGAGATCATGTGAACAATGAGAAAGTAAATGCTTATCGCTCGGTGGCTGCATTTGACGCCAAGAGCGATGCCGTCCCTCCCTTTAGGATGTTTGATCTCGATGCCGCGGGCGTTACCATGCAGACCATCCTTCGGGACTACTCCTCCGCCGTGCAGAACCTGCGGATGATCAAACGGCCGGGTCAGAATCGGTGGGCCGCCCAGGACCGGATGTGGAGTGAAGCCGCGCTGGGAGAGGACCGCGCGGGGAGGATTCTGTTCCTGTTCTCCAGGTCGCCATTCAGGATGCGGGATTTGATTCAAGAACTTCTCTCGTCCGATCTCGGCGTGGTATGCGCCCAACATCTTGAGGGAGGACCGGAGGCGCAACTTTACGTGGGCGTCGGGGGAGCAGACCTCCAGTGGTTCGGGAGTTATGAAACATCTTTTCAGGAAAACGACAATAACCAGCGAGGATGGCCTGTGCCGAATGTGCTCGGAATTCGGCCGAGGCGTTTAACGAAATGACCGGCTGACCCGAATCGTATTTGCTGAAGCACCCCTCAAGCCGACCCCTTGACTTGGCCCTGGTCACACAAAAAGCTAGCCCCCTGGGGGGTGAAATATGGTTAAATTAAAGGGAGGCGGCGGAAATTCAGAGGCCTTTGTGAAGGGATTCAGACGACCACCGCAGTAGTGACACCGCAGGCCACTGAGGAGGGAGTCCTATGTCAGAGATTCTGATCATCGATGACAACCAGGCAGTTCGAGATGTTCTGGGAGAAGTGCTTCGCGGGGCCGGCTATGAGGTCTCAACGGCGGCCAATGGGGCAGAGGCCCTGACTCACATGCGAGCCAAGGGGGCCCCCGCTCTCATTCTGCTCGACCTGATGATGCCTGTGATGAACGGCTGGGAGTTTCGATCTGAACAGCTCAAGGACCCCTCGCTGCGCGCCGTGCCCACCATTATCCTCACCACCGTCGCCAATATTATGGCAGAGGCAAAGCTGCTTAAGGCGAACGGTTTCATTTCGAAGTCCACAGCCTACGGATCCATTCTCGAATTGGTCCGCACCTATTGTTGAGCCGGCTTGATTCGAAGGGAATCTGCATTGCTCGACGCCCTGTTCTTTCTTCGTGGCAGGACGAACCCCATCACTGAATATTGGACCCTCTCCGATTTTCGTGCTTGGAGACGGGAATCATTCGAAAGACCTCTAATCCTTAGGAGGGAACCCACGATGACGCCGCTGTCGAGGAAGGCCAGATCCCCTGTTTGGGCGCTACTGGATGGCTACGACCACGAGGGTGGCGTCATCATGGAAGTTTTTCTGGCAGAACGCCGTGACTTCCTCCATGATCTTTCGTTGCATGTGGAGCGCGGTCCCATCCTGGAGGCGGGCGGCCTGGACGAGCCGCTCTTCTCCAAACTCCTCGGCCTGGGGATTGGCGGCTTCCGTGATGCCATCGGTAAAGAGCAGCAATCGGTCGCCGGCGTCCAGCGGCATCTCAGAATCCTTATAACTCCAGTTTGGCAGCACACCAAGGACAGCCCCATTCCCACTGAGCGACTCGACTCGTCCCGCTTCCTTCAGCAGAAGCGCTGGGGAGTGGCCGGCGTTTTCGTAGGTTACCGTTCGGCGGTCGACGTTCAACACGGCATAGAAAAAGGTAATGAATTTGCCGGGCGCTACATTGCCGCAAAGAAATGCGTTCAACTTCGAGCACACCTCTGCTGGGGTCGCCTCAGCTGTGGCAAAGGCGCGGAAGGCGGCTTGAAGGTTGGCCATGAGGAGTGCGGCCGTGATCCCTTTTCCGGCGACATCGCCGATACAGATGCCGAGTCGTTGGCCGTCGAGTTGAATCACATCAAAGTAATCCCCACCGACCGTTCTTGCCGGCTGCCATGCCCCGGCTATCTGCACCCCCGGCAATTGCGGCAAAGTCTTAGGCAGCAGGTTTTGCTGAATCTCGCGGGCCCGGTCCATTTCCTGTTCCTGTTTCTGGAGGGCCACGCTGCCTCTTTCGACCGCCTGCTCCAGCGCCAGGTTCTTCTCCCGGAGCCGGCGTTGAATCTCGCTGCTCAAATAAGTAACCGTCCCCACGACCATGCAGACCACCAGGACCAGGGGAGTGGTCTCACGGAACAAAAGCCGGTAGGGCGGCCTGCTGGGTTCCAACCAGTGGTTGATGACGACGGTCGCGAGGGCGCTCGCCAGGCTGGCAGCCCCCATGATGGGCAAGAAGATCACCCAGTTCCACGGAAACGCGCGCCGCGCATAGATCTTCTCCGTGGTGATCATCAAAGGAGACAAGACATTGCCTACCGAGAGCGTGATGGCGAGCATCCGGCCCAAGGAGGCGTGGAGCTTCATTGCCGCGAACATGGCATAAACAACCACGGCGACGAAGACAAGAAGCTGTTGCACCTTCAGGAAGCGGTTGAACCGTGGTGTGGCAATCTTTTTCCAGGACGCAGTGGTCATCAAGATGTTTCCTCGAGACACGCGGACTAAAGGTTGAGCGCCGCCCTCTGTCGTTTGAGCACGAGTCGGTGGTGGAGTGCGGGGCCAAGGATATCAAAAGGGCGGGGCACCGACAATCGACAAAAGAAGCAATGGGGGGATGTCGATCGATAGTCGCCAAAAACGAAAAACGGCTGACAGCACGCGCTGCCAGCCGTTCGTTTTACCAGCCAAAAGAGCCGTTTCAATTATCGATGTCCGCGGCCTTCGAACCCGCGACTGGAACCACGGAAAGAGAAGGAGCCTCTGGAGGGGCTACCTCGAAACGCCCGCACGGAGTGTCCGCGATCGAACGCGGGGCCACCCCTGAATCCACGCACAAACGGTCCGCGTTCAAACCGCGTGCCACCTCGGAAGTCCCGAACAAAGGGGCCGTGTCCAAAACCGCCGATGAACCCGTTTCGAAAGCCCCGGTGGAACCCGCCGAACCATGGCCCGGCGCCGATGAAGACGCCTCCCGCGAAGAACTCAGGTCCGTAGTAACCATAAGGCGCGCAAGGGTAAGGATAATACCCGTAGTAGCCGTACGGGCAGATGGGCGGAGGAGGAAGGTAACCGTAGCTCGGGCCGACGAAAACGCCCACGGAAACATGTCCCGCGTACCCCGCAGCAGGAATCATCAAAATACACAGGATGGCAAGATACTTGAAATACTTCATTTTTCTACCCCCCGTTCTGATCCGAGATATTTACCACAAACACAACCGGATCTCAACAACCTTCAGTGACCTCTCAGGTTGCCCTGAAGGGCGACCTGTTAATGGGATGATGAAAGAGAGCCAAGAGTTGCCGGGACAGCCTTTTTTGAACAGTCCGAACGAGAGTGAAGTAGGCGGAAACAATCAGACCTTTCAAATCCTATTTGAACAGCGCACAAGATCCTTGAGCTGTTCCTCATATCGACATGACCGATCTTCGCTCCGAAGAAATGCGTGGAACACGAGAGCTGTATGCGGACAGGACCGTCAGCTCCGTTAGGAGCGACCCATTTATATACTCCCAAACCCACCCATCCGATCCAGCTCCCTTGGGAGCGCCATTTGATGATCAAGACCCTTATCGGCACCTACCGCGAAAAGGGGACAGACACCTCCTTCAAAGCAGTTTTCAAATTTCTATGAGAACAGGTGTCTGACCCCATCAACTCGAGACCATTCAGGGAACTTACGCCTATCGATGCATGGGCAACACCGCACCTTTTCCAGACGCACCGCTGGTTCCGGCGGTTGGCCAGGGCATCGTCGTCAGCGATGCCAGGGGGGTGTTCAAAGGAGGAGGAACGCTCAGCCTGGGAGGAATGATCATTGAACAGAGTATTGTGGGAACCGCTCTGGTGAACCACGACGGCACAGGTTCAATTACATATGATGTCTCCATCGGCGGAGTTCATGCCTTTTACTGGGACATCAACTTTTTGATTCTCGACGGCGGTGATGAAATCTGGGGCATGCCCTACGACACAGGGAGCGCCCTGCTGTGCACTCTGAAACGGATGGGGGAAGCCAAGTCGGACAAGCATGACGACAAGTAGCGGGCTCGCCAGTCGCGCAGCATATTGGCCTGAGTCTTCAGTTTAGTGCGTGGGGCCGGGTCTCAGGTTCTCTTTTCAACACTTGTTGATTTTTGAGACCCGGCAGCACTGTTTTGTCGCACCACTGTTTCGTCGAGCAAATAGATCCCGATAGTCAAATTGGAGGGACTGTCCCTAGGGACAGTCCCTTTTACTGGTATATCCGTTTGATCAGGGCGCCTGGGTTTTCTCAGGTGGCCTTCTTTTTTACTCTTTGTTGTCTAATTTCATTGTACAGTCGTTGCATGAAAAGCGTAATTCGCAAGTGAATTATCTCAAGACGCATTTGTTGTACAGCTCGTTAGCCGCTCAAAGGGGGCATAGGATGAAAAGACTCATGACAGCATTATTGGCGTGCCTACTTATTGTCTGCACAGGCATCCAGGCCCGAGCACAAGGTATCGAGTGGAAGACGCTCAACGACGAGGCCATGTCTCTGTACAGCCAGGGTCGCTATGATCGCGCTGTAGTAGTCGCAAAAAAAGCATTGGATGTAGCCGAAAAAGCGTTCGGCCCCGACCATCCCAATGTGGCCCAAAGCCTGAAGAACCTCGCATTGCTGTATGCAACCCAGGGCCAATATGCGCAGGCGGAGTCGTTGTACAAGCGGGCGCTGGCGATCCGGGAAAAGGCCCTCGGCCCGGATCATCCTGATGTGGCCCAAAGCCTAAACAACCTGGCGACGCTGTACGCGACCCAAGGCCATTACGCACAGGCGGAGCCGTTCTACAAGCGCTCGCTGGCGATCCGAGAAAAGGCCCTCGGCCCGAATCACCTTGACGTCGCATCGGAACTGAACAACCTAGCGGTGCTGTACTACCACCAAGGCCAATATACGCAGGCGGAGCCGTTGTACAAGCGGGCGCTGGCGATCCGAGAAAAGGCCCTCGGCCCGGACCATCCCGATGTGGCCGAGAGCCTGTACACCCTCGCGGTGTTGTACTACTACCAAGGCCAATATGCGCAAGCAGAGCCGCTCTATAAGCGCTCGCTGGCGATCCGAGAAAAGGCCTTCGGCCCGGATCATCCCGATGTGGCCGAGAACCTGGACAGCCTCGCGACGCTGTACGCAACCCAACGCCAATACGCGCAGGCGGAGCCGCTCTACAAGCAGGCGTTGGCGATCCGAGAAAAGGCCTTCGGCCCGGATCATCCCGATGTGGCCATAAGCTTAGAAAATATTGCTGATGTCTACAGAAAGACTGGCCGGAATAAGGAAGCGGAGAAGCTCGAAAAACGGGCTGCAGCCATCAAGGTAATCAAACAGTGAAACGAGATGGCCAAATACCGGTTGCAGCAGACGACGCCGTGGGTCGCGGCTAAACCGAATTGTTGAACTGCTCACCCTGAACTAGGAGGGACTGTCCCTAGGGACAGTCCCTTTTTGGCAGGGGCGGTGACTGTGGTCGTGGCGGCGTTGTTTCGGACAAAGCAAGTCAGTGCCTTGTGAAACAATTCTCTTATATTGACTTTAGCAGAGACTTTGTGATAACCATCACATGTTGTCAGACTTCTATTCTGGGGTTGGAGCCAGAGGGTAGCGGAGTCGCGGCACTAATATTTACTTTGAATTTTTCACTCCAAAATTTACCCCACCTAAAGATCCCAAAGGTTTGACCAAGAAAAGGCATCACGGCCCGTCCTTGAAGTTTGTAAGAGCAGGTGTTTCATGGGGGGGGCGTACCGGTGCAGTTCGAGCTTTCAAAGCATTTCTTCTGGTTCGTGCATTTGAAGGGATAGGACTGCCTCGTGAATCGCCATCTGGAAGAGCAAGAGCTGACGGACAAGTCTGTGTTTTGGTTCTGACCCACTCGTCCCCCGTGCCAGAGATCTATCGATTATCGTGAATTAGAATTTCGGCATGTGAAAGCATTAAGGCTGTTTTTGCACCCTGTTCCTCGGTTCACCGGCCCCTAATTTAACCCTAAGTAAGGACATCAAGAATATGTTGCGATCCCCATTCCGTATTCTCATCTCTTCCATCGGATGGCCTTCCAACCAACAAACAAAGTATAGCGCCCTCTTCCGAGCGTCGCCTTCCCACGGAAATCGGTATCTACGCGAAGAAAGATAACACGTGGGTCGAGGTTCAGCCCGAGGTAGTGAACTGGAAGACGGGGGGAGTGCTCAAGATGGTCGCCACAGCAGGCATCGTCAAACCCGATGTGAACGGCCGCATCAACGGTCCGCGCAGCCGCAACCAGATCAAACCACCGCTGGATTTCCTCATCATTGCCCCGGAAGGTGTGGCGATTACCGAATACCAGTTCCTGCATCTGCGTGAGCAGAAGGACGCCCGGGAATTTCGGACGGTCACTGGAGGAGTGTTTCACGCCTCCGGTGGGGCGACGCGTGATTTGGTGGCGTTTGAAGGAAAAAAAATCGCTTCCCGAGTGTTCACGGTGACCTTTGCGGCCCTGGCTCCGGGAGAGTACGGTTTTCTCCCTCCAGGCTCTTTTACTCAATCGAACGCTTCAGCCCAGCTGGGGAAGATGTATACCTTTCACTTAGCAGAGTAGATTTCTGCTCACAATGAAGGAGAGGCGATGTTCCCTCTTTACAGATTGATCAGTATTGTTTCGATTGTTCTAAGCCTCCTAGTTATGGGGGGATTCAGCGAGTCGCTACTGGCGAATGATCATATTCACTCAATTTCAAGCCACAGCGATTGGATTGAAGGTTTTACATTAATTATCATGGACCACAATGACGTGGCCGCAGCAAACCAGGCTCGTGATTATGTCATACGCCAAGGTGGGAGAATCGCCATTCTCATTCCTCCGCATGCTATGTTGGGTTGGGTCCCTCCTGAAGTAGCGAATAAGCTGGTTGGTGAACATGGCATTGAATCCGTCTCCCGAAGTCCAGTAGCCTTATCCAACCTCAAACACAATGACGATCAGACTCTGGCCGCTGTTTCTTTTTTCAATTATGTCTCATCTGGTTCACTGATCCGCGAAATGGTGCTTTCTAAAGAAATGAAAGGTGCGCCGTTAGTTGGAGATACGTTAGAACATCGTAAATTAAGTTACCGCAATTTTGAAGAAAATCTCCGGAAAACGGGATCAGTGTTATCTCCGGAAAAATTCCCGTTATTACAAGAAAACAGTGTGACGATGACGGGGAGTGTTTCTGTGACATTATTCTTTGTTGAAAGCAATGGGGCTCATGATGAGGACAAATATACTTGGTCTGATAGTGATGAGCAGAATGCCTACAATCGAGCTCTTGCTGGACTGGCATGGTGGTCAAGTAAAGCCTCGGCTTATGGGGCGAGTGTCAGCTTCACGCCGTCTATATACAATCATGCCAGCTCAGTGACGCAGCAAGGGTACGAACCCATTCTTCACCCGCATACTGATGATTACCTGTGGATCAATGCAATAATGGCCAACTTAGGATTTACGGAGGGCGATAACGGCGACAGGGTCACGGCTTTCAATGCATCTAGGCGGTTGGCGTATGGAACAGATTGGGCTTACTCCGTGTTTATAGCTTACAATCCGAGCGGTTTTTTTAGTAGTGCTCCGACTACGTTCGCTGACCCGACAGGTGATTGGTTTGCATACGCCTACCAAGGTGGCCCTTATGTTCAAATGCTGTTTAGAAACGATGGCTGGAGTGAGAATAACATCGGTCTCGTCCTGACACATGAAACCGGCCATATCTTTTGGGCCTGCGATGAATACTGCCAGCCAGGCCATGGCTGCTGCGGTTCCTGTGGTGCGTGCGCATCCTCAGGTCCAAGGCCGACTGTTAATAACGGAAATTGCCAGGCATGCAACGCAAGTTGGGTTCCCTGCATGATGCACATCAACGAAGACGCGCTGTGTGAATTTACCGCTCTACAAATTGGGTGGACAGGCATTGGCAGGGGAGCTCCCGATCCCGGGATTTTCATAGAGGCCGCCAATAGGGAGAACAATAAATTCTTTCAAAACGTTTTGTTTCCGCCCATTAACAACGTTCATCGTTGGGATTGCTTAACCTGCGACCCTGGGAACGCGAACTGGGGGAAAGGTTTGATTCAGGATTTCAATGGCAAGGACGCGGGCGTTCACGATGCTCTCATGGTTCCAGATAGTAGCGATTTCGTCGCAGTGATTTACGGCGGCATGTGGTCGAAGTTTATTCAGATGAACGGAATTAATTTTAATGGCAACTTTATTCTTGGCTACCCAATTGCCGATCGTAACTGCTCAGACAAGGATGCTACCTGTTTTTCAGATTCCCAGCTAGCCTCCTATTATGGGACATCCTATCACTATCAGAGATTCCAGGGGGGTGCGCTTGTTCTCCACAAATCTGGGCTCAATTTGGACAAGACGTATGAAGTTCATGGGGCAATTCGGTCAAAGTGGCAATCGTTAAGCGGTCCTGATGGAAGTCTTGGTCTCCCTGTCAGTGATGAGTACGCATGGCAGGGCAATAAAAGGAGGAGTGACTTCGAGGGGGGAACTATATGCTTTGACCCCGCAACAAATCAAACATTGGTAGGATGCGATTTGGATGCCAATGGTCCGAGTGCGAGCATTACTAGTCCCAGCAACGGACAGACGGTGACCGTCAGCCCATTTACTGTTTATGGTACGGCCTCCGACGCTGGTCATGGGGACAATGGCATTTCGTCGGTGAGCGTGAATGGTTTTCGCGCCAGCAACGATACCGCAAATGGCTCGGCAACGGCCAACTGGAGTCTTGCGGTCGCGCTGAATCAAGGATCAAACCCCATCACGGTCATCGCAAAAGACAACAGCAGCAATCAGAATGCTACTTCCCTCTCTATCACAGTCAATTACCAGCCATCGTCAATGCCGGCGCCAACACTGGTTTCACCGGCCAACGGAGCGACCGGAGTCCCGGTGGCGACGACATTAAATTGGAACGCGGTCACCGGCAGCGCTGGCTACCAAGTATATTTGGGAACGACGAATCCGCCCCCTTTTCTCACTTTAACGACGAGTTCTCCTTTCACTCCAACATTGAACCCAACTACAACTTATTACTGGAAGATCGCGAGCCGCGACCCCAACAATGGCAATGCTGAGTCTCCTTCTCCGATCTGGTACTTCACCACAGGGGCGCCGGTAACTTACACCATTTCCGGAGTGGTTACGCTTTCCGGCACGGGGCTGGGCGGCGTGACGGTTAATCTGAGTGGGACGCAGAGCAACTCTGCCATTACAAATGGCTCGGGAGAGTATAGCTTCAGTGGACTTGGAGGCGGGGGCAACTATACGATCACTCCGTCACTCAGTGGGTACAATTTTAATCCCTCGAGCCTTCCATTTAACAGCCTGGCCAGTAATCAGACAGCCAACTTCACCGCGACTCCCACATCTTGGGTGCTTCAACGCAGTGGAACCGAGAATATCTTGAGCGTTTACTTTGTCAACGCAAACGACGGATGGGCTGTTGGAGGGTCAGGAACCATTCTTCATACGTCGAATGGAGGTACGTCGTGGCAATCGCAAACCGGTCCGTCGTCAAATTACCACTATTATTCAGTTTATTTTGCAGATGCCAACAATGGCTGGGCAGCAGGAACTGCAGGTGGAGGAGTGATCATTCATACTAGCAATGGCGGAGCGACCTGGTCAGTGCAGTATGACGGCGGAGGCGACGGCAATACTCGTTTGTGGTGGGTCACTGGTGTAGATGCGAATCACCTTTGGGCCGCATCGAGCAGTGGGTTGCTGTTTTCAACAAGTAGCGGCACAAGCTGGCAACTTAAAGCAATGGACCCCCTATGGAAGGTAAGATTCGTAAGCACAAATACGGGGTGGGCTACAAAAATAGGCGGAGCACTAATTCGTACAACCAATGGGGGAGATACCTGGGAAACGAGATACAGTCCCTCTGGGGGTGGGAATATCCTCGATCTGAGTGTTTCAGATGCCAATGTCTGGGCACTTGGGACACTCCCATATTTCAAGATTGCCCACTCTTCGGACTCCGGCTTGACCTGGAACTTACAGGATGCAGGTACGACGAATGTTATTCGCAGTGTGAACTTCATTGATGCATTCAATGGTTGGGCAGTCGGCGACGGGGGCACGATCCTTAGTACAAATAACGGCGGGGAGGCCTGGTCTGTTACCACTATTTCTGAGGTATACAACCTCTGGGATGTGGCCTGTAACCCTGGGGGCGCCTGGGTTGTCGGAAGGAATGGAACCATTCTTAAGTACACAGGTTCTATGCCAACGAATGCAGACTTCACCCTTTCAGCGAACCCGTCGTCAATTGACGTTAACCAAGGTGGGAGTGGGGCTAGTACGGTCACAGTCTCCTCCAAGGTCAAATTCAATAGCACAGTAAACCTAAGTTGTTTCAATCCGCCGGCAGGAGTGACGTGCGACTTTAATTCCAGTCAGGTGATTCCTCCGCCCAATGGTTTTGTTGACAGCGTACTGACAGTCAGCGTTGCTTCCGGCACTTCCGCGGAAACTTATAACCTGCAGGTGCAAGGCACAAGCGGCGGCCTGACCCATACTGCCGACATTGCCCTAAAGGTGAATGTTCCAGCGCCCATTACGCACACGCTCACCGTAGCATCCTCCAATCCCAGCAGTGGAGTCTCGATCACCGTGTCTCCTAACGACAACAACAACCAGGGAAGCGGCTCAACCCCGTTCATACGGACATACAATAACAACACCAGCGTGACTTTGACCGCGCCCTTGACGGTTGGTGGAAACCACTTCCACTTATGGCAGCGCAATGGGGTGGACGATACCCCATTTGCCCAAACCAATATAATAATGGACGCCGACTATACGATGACGGCCGTGTATTTGACACCAAGCCTGAATCCCCACTTCGTTCTCACTAGCGTGAATACTCCGATTCGCCAGCACGGACAGACGGAAGTGGTGGGCGACGTTATCCTGACCTGCGATGTGGCGGGAACATTTCCAACCTCCTCAGGATTTACCGTAACTTACTCGCCGGTCTTTGGCATTGTAAATTCTAACAGTGGCGTATTCACCTTCGCGAGTGGAGTGGCATCAAATGCTCGTGTGGCCCATGTCGAGAGTGAGCCTGCGACGACAGGGATTGCAATCGGCTCCGCCATTTGGACGCCGGGCTCAAACAACATCATCACGGTCAGCATCAGCGGAGTGGCTGCAGTTGGTGATGTCATTCGCATTTCGGCAATTCGGGTAAATGCGGGCGAGTCCAATCTGGTCCCAGCTATGTTGGTCACTGGCACCGTCGCTGCGGTTCCTCCCGGGGCTTTTCTAGTCGACAGTAACACCACCGCGAGCGTGGCTAATGTCCAGAATGAAGTTCAGGTGGCTGTGACTTCGACGGCGATTCAGGCATGCGGTACATCGTGTGGCACTGGGACGATCCGGGTGGCAGAGCGGTTCCCATCGGCCTTAACCACAGTTACCGAAGAAAATGATATCCTGCACAGGCCTAGCGCCCCCTTTACGAAAGCGGCATCGTCAGGAAGCACACTCCTCATTACCATCGCCAATGTCCCCCCGGGCGTAAGGGTGTCTTGGCCAGGGAATCTGACGGGCTCCGATTCTTTAACTTCGACCCTGATGGATCCCGCTACCACGAGCTTTACCAATACGTCACTCACAGCCTTTGCCAGCGTCCCTATCACCTACGTCGTAACAGGGGACAGCCCGACGCTGGGCGAGTTTATAGACATTCCGATAACGCTATGTCCTACGGTTTTTATTCCGGCACCGCCAATACTGGGAACTGGGACGGCTCAGGTTAAACTAGGCCCAAACGCGGGCACTGGCTTCAGTGGGGAGCAACCCTCGTCGAAAATTGTTAGCTTCGTGCCCAATCCAGTGAATGTTCCCCCTGACTCGATTGGAGTCTTGCAGGCCTGCACAAACAATCCTGCCGTAATGACTAACCCTCAATCAGGCTCAACATTCACCAGCTCCAACCTCACCTTCACATGGAGCGAGGGCAGTGGCGCGACCGAGTACTACTTGCAGGTGGGAACGACCCTGGGAGGGCAAGAGCTGTACAGTTTGAGCGAAGGGACCAACCTGTCGGCCACGGTGATGGCGCTGCCGACCGACGGCAGCACGGTGTACGTGCGGCTGTGGTCGAAGATTGGGGGGCTGTGGTCCTACAACGACTATACCTACATTTCCTGCACCGGCTGTACGGCGACCAAGGCGGTGATGACGACGCCGGCGCTTGGGTCGACGCTGAGTTCTTCAATGACGACCTTTTGGTGGAGCGCGAGTCTAGGGAGCGAGTGTTATCTGCAGGTGGGCACGACCGTGGGCGGGCAGGAGCTTTACAGCGCCGGGCAGGGAACGAATCTTTCGGTGCAAGTCCCCACGCTGCCGACCGACGGGAGCCCGGTGTACGCACGGCTGTGGACCAACATCGGCGGGGTGTGGTTGTACAACGATTATACCTACATGGCGTGCAGCGGCTGCACCGCCACCAAGGCGGTGATGACGAGTCCACTCTCAGGGTCGGCCCTGACCGCCTCGTCGGTGACCTTCACGTGGAGCGGGAGCCTCGCTTCGCAATCCTACCTACAGGTGGGGACAGTGCCGGGAGGGCAGCAGATTTACAGTGCGGGGCAGGGGACTAACCTGTCGACCCAGGTGACGGGGCTGCCCATCGGCGGGGGCAACGTGTATGCGCGACTGTGGTCGGAGTTGGGGGGGATGTGGTGGTACAGCGACTACAGTTACTTGGCGTGCAGTGGGTGTACCCCGACGCAGGCAGCGATGACCACCCCCGCGCCGGAATCGACCTTAAGCTCCACGATGGTGACCTTCACGTGGGGCACGAGCCTGGCGTCGGAGTGCTACCTGCAGGTGGGAACCACAGCGGGAGGGCAGGAAATTTATAGTGCCGGGGAGGGGACGAACCTGTCTTCACAGGTAATGGGCCTGCCGAATAACGGGGGTTCGGTATATGTGCGGCTGTGGTCGAAGATCGGCGGTGCCTGGCTGTTCAACGACTACAACTACACGGCGTGCACAGGATGTACGGCGACGAAGGCCGTGATGGTGACGCCCGCCGCGGGATCGACGTTGAGTTCGCGGGCGGTGACGTTCACCTGGAGTGCGAGCTTGGCGGCGGGGTACTACTTGTTTGTGGGGACGTCGGCCGGCGGGCAGGAGATCTACAGCGCGGGGCAGGGGACGAACCTGTCGGTGGGAGTGATCGGTTTCCCGAATAACGGCAGCGCGGTGCATGTGCGGCTGTGGTCAAGGATCGGGGGAGCATGGCTGTTTAATGATTACACCTACACGGCCTGCACGGGATGCCAGTAGAAACTTATCTGTTTGGTCTCGTCAGTCTGTTTCGTTGTTTGCTCGGTCGAGAACGATCAGCTGTCAGCCATTAGCGGGCTTTAGGAGGCTTCGGGAAATTAAAGGTTTGAAAGTTTAAAGTGAATTCCAGGCTCGGGCGAATGGTTGTTCCACTGTCAGGCATTGTTCGCCATACAAGGATCTTCGGACAACGCAGAACCCTTGGGTCTGGAGATCGTAACTTTCTCTTTCGGCAAATAGTTCTAGCCGCGTTCCGGGTCCAACGGTCCCTGACTTACCGATTAGAGACTATACCCGGCATCCCACTTTGATCAGTATCAACTGAGGTAAGACACAACCTTCTGGAGGTCAATCTTCTATTCATCGAAATCCCTCTGTTTTGCTATTCAAGTAAACAATTGGAAGAGTAGTGAAATAAATCATCAATGAGCTCTCCATCGCCGACTTGGGTGAAAAAAAGAAGGAGGAGTCAATGAACAAAATCCGGCTAATGACATTAGGCCCAGTTATGTTTTTCGCGATCATCTTGAGCAGCCTGACGTTGGCAGCGAACGATCCGCCTAATGATGTTGTGAATGCTGCAGAATCAGGGATTAGGGATTTGATCAAGAGTGGAGTGTTTCACGACTTAGATCTATTGGGATTTCCTGGTCAGCATGAAATTGACGATGCAGCTCTGGGGGAAGGCTTTCAAATATTCACCGTGGGCACCGCTGTGCTCGTAGGAGATACCGCAACAAGTGATCTGTCAACAAACGCTTATCCTTTGGAGTTGTGGCAGTTTCTCGTCATGTCAAGGAGTGAAGCAAGATGCATACTGACAGTTGGTCGGGTCAAGGGCAAGTGGACGGCTGTTTCCATAGGAGCCACCGGACTTGCTATGAGACTCAGCGGAGCCATGAAGGCTTGGCCTAGATCACTGGGTTATCAATATCGATTTATTCGATTGTACCAAGCGAGCTCGGATTTTCTGGAGTTGAGCGGAACGGCGGCTGTTATTGGTTTCCTTCCCCTGGCTTCGGCCCGAGAGGCATTGAATTTGAAGAGTAGGGATTTCGACGTGCACGACATCCGTAGTTCATGGGACATTCTCAATGAAATTCGGCCCGTAGTGAAAGCCAATCTTCAAAAGGGCGAGGGCGAGAAGAGATAAACCGGCCGAAGGATGCGACTCAGTGAATATTAATGTGTTCGTGGAGGCTAAAGAGATGAAACCTGAAGCGTGGGCGTTTTCACGTATCGGCATCGTCATAGGAATTTTCCTTTTACTTGTGCTTATTGATTCTTGTTTTGGCCAAACCACTCTAACTCTAAATGTTTTGAGCAATACTCAGGAACATAGCGAATGGTGTTGGGCTGCATCGAGCAAGGCAGTCCTCGACTATTACAGTCACCCCCAATCTCAATGTTCGATCGCAAACTGGGCATGGAATAGGAGCGATTGTTGTGGGAATGAGGAGTTCGTTTGGGATCATCCATGCAACAAGCCGATTTACACATTTGGCACGCCTAGTGTTCAGGCCATTTTGTCGAACTGGGGTGTCAACAGTAGTGCATCAAGTAGCGCACTTTCACCCGATGCCAGTGTTGCTGAGATCAATGCCGGGAGACCCTTTGTAATTAGGTGGGCACTAAAGAGCTGCAACTTAGATTGCGGTCACTTTGTGGTAGGGATGGGCTGTGATCTCGATCTGAGCAAGGCCCTTTGGATAAGCTACCAGGATCCCGCGCCAGGAATTGGATACCAGAAGCATTTATACTCTGCGGTTGTCGACGATGTCCAACACACATGGACACACAGTCTCCAAATCACTGTCCCCGCTGGAGTTTTAGGGGACACCTATGAAAATCCATATATCATCCCTGCTGGACCCTTTCCTGTGGTCATGGGGGGGACAACAGCAGGTTTTAACAATGACCTGGCAAAAGCTCCAAGTTGCCTAAGTGGCATTGACACTTGTGGTCCCGATGTTTTCTTCAGCTTTACGGCTCCCGCTTCGGGTGACTACATTGTCTGGATCCAAGGCAATGACTGGTCATGGCCCGCCCATACATGGGTGTCTGCCGCACTTGGAGCATGCGGCTGTGCGTCGCCTCAGTCGAGTGCCCAAGGCCCAGGGGTCAATTACTATCCGATCTCAGCGATTGCCGGTACAAATTACAGAATCGTCCTTGGCGGCCAGGGGGTCCAGGAAACTGGACACTGCAGCGCGGGGACATACACGCTAGAAGTGGGTCCTTGCTCTGATCTTCACACGCCAGGCGGTCTTGCAGCCTCGGCTATCAGTTCTACGTCAGCAAAGATGAATTGGGATGTGGCTCGACAACCCCCAGGAACTAATACGGCATTAAAGAGATACCTCCCTGGAGATACTGAGGGAGCGATAGTATTTTCCGGTCCCGACGGGGGAGACTTCCTCGATACGGGTCTTACCCCGGGGACGACTTACTCGTATCGAGTCGCTGCTGCCCATTCATACTGCGTTCCTTTTCCGCCGCTATCAAACCCCGTTTATGTGACACTCCCCTCTTCGTACATACTTACCGTGGCTAAGGCAGGCACGGGAACTGGAGCAGTGACGAGCAATCCTCATGGGATTGATTGTGGTGCGGGATGTTCCAGTGAATTTGGTTCAGGTACTCAGGTGATCCTATCCGCACAACCAGTGGCTGGTTCCAACTTTGTAGGATGGAGCGGCGAAGGCTGCAGCGGCACGGAGTCATGTGTCGTGACGATGTCACAAGCGCGCACCGTGACTGCGACGTTCGACTTGGTTCAGCCGAACCCGACGTTGACTGTGACCAAAAGTGGGCTGGGTATAGGCACGGTGACCAGCAATCCATCAGGAGTCAGTTGTGGATCGACCTGTTCAGCTTCGTTCCCCAATGGAACGCAAGTCAGGCTAACTCCGACCCCTCAATTTGGTTCGACTTTTGGTGGATGGAGCGGGGGTGGATGTTCAGGTACCGGACAATGTGTGGTCGGGATGAGCACTGACCAGAGCGTCCAGGTCATCTTTAATCTAATTCCCCAACCGCAGACCGGCAAGATCGTTTACATCAAAGGTGGAAATGTATGGATCATGAACACTGATGGCACCTCGCAGACACAATTGACAAGCGGAGGTGGCGCGACGATTCCCCGGCTTGCGAACGGGGTAGTTGTGTTCCAAGAAGGGGGCCAACTTCGTAAGACTGATGCTGCCGGAACCAGTCCGAGTCCTATTCTAAATACAGTGGGTGTCCTGGAGTACGACCTCGATCCCGCAGGTCAAAGAATAGTCATGACCTATAATGGCATGGCCGGCTCCAATTACAGAAACTTCATCCTGTACACGATGAACTTGGATGGCTCAGGAAAAGTAGCCATCAACACGACAAGCAACATGCATCAGTTCTGCCTTTACTGGGGCCGTGATGGATATATTTATCTGGACCAGACGATTGTTGGCGACCCTTACAAGCAAAAGGTCTTTCGTATTCCTGAGGGAGGAGTAGACAATCCGACCTTGCTGGTCAACTACTTTAGCCAGTACGCCGCTGAGGGTGGACTTTCTGGTAAGGTGGCATTTCTCTATAATCAACCCGCGCCCAAACTGGGGATGATAAATAGCGATGGATCAGGGCAGATTGATGTGGCGAACTCCCCAGCCGGTATTTTGGGTAGGATTGCCTACGATTATGATCAGGAGACCATCTATTTCCGCTATAACAACCAGATTTGGAGAATCAATCCCGATGGGACTGGTTTGCGGATGCTAGTTTCGAGTTTGGCTGGTACGGATTACGATCTCGATTACGGCACGGTTGCGAAGTCATCCGGCATAGCCGCCATGACAATTCCTCCGCCGGGATCGACGCTCACCTCCTCGACGGTGACCTTCGCATGGAGCGCGGGGTCAGGGGTCTCCGAGTACTACTTGCAGGTGGGCACCACGCCGGGAGGACAGGAGCGATACAGTGTGAGCGAAGGCCTGAACCTGTCGGCCACGGTGATGGGGCTGCCGACCGACGGCAGCACGGTGTACGTGCGGCTGTGGTCGAAGATTGGGGGGCTGTGGTCCTACAATGACTACACCTATGTGTCCTGCACGGGCTGCACCACCACCAAAGCGGAGATGACGACGCCCACGCCGGAAGCGACCTTGTCCTCCTCCATGACGACCTTCTGGTGGAACGCGAGTTTGGGGAGCGAGTGTTATCTGCAGGTGGGGACGACCATGGGCGGGCAGGAGATCTACAGTGCAGGGCAGGGGACGAATCTTTCGGTGCAAGTGCCAGCCCTGCCTACCGACGGGAGCCTGGTGTACGCGCGGCTGTGGACCAACATCGGAGGGGTGTGGTTGTACAACGATTACACTTACACGGCGTGCAGCGGCTGCACCGCGACCAAGGCGGTGATGACGAGCCCAGCGACAGGATCGACTCTGAACTCGTCGTCGGTGACCTTCACGTGGAGCAACAGTCTGGCCTCGCAGTACTACCTGCAGGTGGGGACAGTGCCGGGCGGGCAGCAGATTTACAGTGCGGGACAAGGGACTAACCTGTCGACCCAGGTGACGGGGCTGCCCATCGGCGGGGACAACGTGTATGTGCGACTATGGTCGGAGTTGGGGGGGATGTGGTGGTACAGCGACTACAGTTACTTGGCGTGCAGTGGGTGTACCCCGACGCAGGCAGCGATGACCACCCCCGCGCCGGGATCGACCTTAAGCTCCACGATGGTGACCTTCACGTGGGGCACGAGCCTGGCGTCGGAGTGCTACCTGCAGGTGGGAACCACAGCGGGAGGGCAGGAAATTTACAGTGCGGGGGAGGGAACGAACCTGTCTTCACAGGTGATGGATCTGCCAAATAACGGGGGTGCCGTGTATGTGCGGTTGTGGTCGAAGATCGGAGGAGCGTGGCTGTTCAACGACTACACTTACACGGCGTGCACGGGATGTACAGCCACGAAGGCCGCGATGGTGACGCCTGCCTCGGGGTCAACGTTGAGTTCGCGGGCGGTGACCTTCACATGGAGCGCGGGGCTGTCGGTGGAGTACTACTTGTTTGTGGGGACGTCGGCCGGCGGGCAGGAGATTTACAGCGCGGGGCAAGGGACGAACCTGTCGGTGGAATTGAGCGGGATACCGAATAACGGCAGCACAGTGCGTGTGCGGCTGTGGTCAAGGATCGGGGGAGCATGGCTGTTTAATGATTACACCTACACGGCCTGCACGGGATGTCAGTAAAGGACAGTCTGTCCGGTCAATTCGGTCTGTTCAGTCTTTTCGGTCACTTCGGCCAAAGGTCCGCGATGCTGGCGAACCGAACACTTCGTGCATTTTGTGCGGAGGGGTCTGTCTGGCTTCTTTAGTGTTGGAAACGGGTCAAGCACTGACATTTACTTTAGCTAGCCACCGCAGATAGTGGCTTGTCATCGTAGTATGAGTATTCCGGTAGCGCCCCCCCCCGCGGAATGGACTTGCAGCTAATGCTCGATCATCATACGGGAGATATCTGGGCCGGTCTCCCGATGAATTCGATTCCCGTGTTGATGAAACATTTGGGAGAGCTAAGGAGTAGCATGATCGTGCTGCGCACAATGCCGGTGACGTTACTTTTAATGATGGTCCTCTGTTCATGCTCGGACGCACCCAAACCGTCCGAGCCAATGACTCCACCTGCCGCCCACCTCGTCACCTCAGAGGGGACACCTGTCTCAGGTGCCCCCGAACCAGAGGTGGTGCAGTTAGAGAAGATCGAGACAACTGGCACAGAAAAGCGCGTAACCGTAGGAAACGTAGCCGGAGAGTATGTTTTGGTTTGTAATGAGGATGCCAACAATGAGGAACATGGCATACGTAGTTGTCTCTCGCCGCGTCCGCAACAAGACTATTTGCTATTTCGAGCAAACACAAGATGGCTCATCAATGGCGCGAAAGAGCCTGTGAATCTCAAATTCATGCAAGATTGGTCGGTGGCATACAACCGCGGGGAAAACATCGGACTTTTGCCTGCAAAAAAGTCTGATGCCGAACAATTTGGCGTCTACTGGCTAATGTCGTGGACGGGGAAAAACCCTGCTCATTGAGGGACGACATCCCGGCACCCCGCCACGATCAAGCTCTTCATGGACCTTCCCCTCAGCAGTCCATCGAAGAAACCTTCTCAAAACAGATTCTCCTCCTCTGGCAATCGGCTTGTGTAAGTGCGGGATTCCCCAGGCCGAATGAGCATGGTGTGGATCTTCGCAATGGAGAGCTTGCGGCTGGTTACGCCAGCAAGTGGGGGTTAGAATGTGTATTGACTAAGTCACACATCAAGAAGGGAAAGGAAGAACACAGAAGCCCGTGGGACTTGCTGAGGGACTTCGCCGAGACGGGGGATTCTGACTTTGCCGACTGGTTCAAGGCGTACGCATCAGCTTTCAAGGGAAAGCATCAGCTCTGTTGGAGTAAAGGGCTTCCCGAGGAGCTGGGGATGGGGAAAGAGAAAAGCGATCAAGAACTTGTGGACGAGTTAAGGGAAGAAGCGGTTCTGTTGGGTACGCTGAGCCCTTCGGAATGGGCATTGTACTCAAGGCAGAGGCGCGGGCAGACGTTCTTAAGGCTGCTGAGGTCTCTGGATGGGCAGGAGTGCAGGAACTTCTAATACGGCTTCAAAGGATTCGGGCAGATGTTGTGGAGTCGGTGGGAGATAGACACCAAACATGAGGAGAAGGATGAGCGAGACTAATGCCAGATTTAAGTAGTGGGCCAAGAACAGGTGGATTTATAATGGCTGTCTATGTCAAAAGAAACACTGGGGATTTTTCTTGCAATAATAGGTCTTGCAGTCGCATTTGTTCTATATTTGATTGACAAGTCTGGAAAGAGCACCCCGGTTATCACGGTTATTCTATTGCTGATTACCGCAGGACTTTTCATTTGGGCTATATTGATATTGCCCTGGGTATGGACGCCGCAGTCCAGCGTGCTAAGAATTTGGAGAGTATCAGCGGTATCGTGTGTTGTGCTTCTATTGGTGGTTCGTTTCGCAATATGGATCTGGCCCCCCAGAGCGCACCCCATCTTGGATACTGAGGAACGGTCATCAAATGAGCACCAGAAACCAAGTGAGCCTGTCACTGCTTTCTCCCCAAAGGATGAGCGGCAGCTTCCTAAATCCCTCCAGATAGATGTGAAATTGCGGTTTGTGTACCCGAAAGAGCCAGCTTTAGTGATCACAAATCCGTGTGGCGCGGCTGCCAAAAATATAAAATGGACAGTCGCGCTATGGAACATGGATCTGCCCGACCGAAACGATCCATTGCCGATCCCAGTCTCCATATTTGATTGGATAAAACCGCACGAAGAAGGAGGCCCACAAAACCTCTTTAGTAGCCCTCTTGTAGCCCCACTATTGAAACCGGGCAATCGGTTGTTTGGGTCAGCGTCAGTAGATTGCCCCGAATGCGTTAGGGGGAGGACGTATGTTGTCTATATCGTTCTGGGCAGCGGAGGTTGGTTCTCAGAAATGGAGACCGAAAAATCAGGCGACATTCTTATCCCCAAGAATTTTTTGAAGGAGTCAAGAGAAGAATATTTCAAATCACTCGAAGCCGCAGTCCCGGTGGCCTCGCGGCTCCCCATTGCTGAGAAATGATGACATTTTTCGAATCTTTTCCTGATTTCAATTCATAATTATTCAGGAGAAGGAATTTTGAAGCTGCGACTCGAAGCAAAGACAGATGTCAAAATGAAAGGCCTGGACGTGGGACATTTTTTAGCCTCCCCCTCGAAATGAAAATTGAAAAGATCTCGCCCCAAGCTTATACTCTAAATTGATGGGCCAGCTGGCCTTCTTGTTTGAGTGTCGAGTTTAACTGGGTTGATTAGGCCGCCGTGATTGTGGGGTCTTCTTGTAAGCCTAGGCCTAGTACGATTAATCCTATGGTAGGTGCCCTGGGTTTGGAGGCATGATGGAACTGGACTTACCCCCTGTAGCGGTTCTCGCTGCCAGTGAGAAGCTCTGGGTCGCAGAGTCGGTAGCTGACCTCAAATCCCACTTGGAGCGGTCTGGGCTAAAGAAGGAACTCCTGCGTCAAGCCGGCTGGACACTGGACAGCTATAATTACGTGTCCCCCGCCGCGTCTGGCTTTGTCACATCGCCTGCTGGTTCTCTGAATCCATTCTCACCGGCCTTCAAGTGTTCAAACCTCGAATGTCGGCTGCGATCCGCTGACGATTTCGTCAAGACTGTGGCGCTGTATGTCGATCACTTGGTGGTGCCCGATCCACTAACGGGCGCGTTCGCCCAAGACGAAGTTGACTACGACAACTTGTTCTCGTTATTGGCGGTATATCGATACGTCCTACCACTAATACGCGAAGGCCTACTTAGCTTTGCTCGCCCTGTGAGGCACTACTGCAAAGAGTGCGCTGAACGTGTTGATGGGAAGGCGGGCGTGGCCGCTGAGCGCATCCTCGCAGAAACCACGGCCGACCTGAGGATTGAATTCTGGACGCCGGAGATCCTAGCGGTTCGCTGCCCCGCACTGTTCGCAGACCCCCAGCACCCTTTGACATGGGCGTTTCCTTTGTCCAAGGAGGATGCGGCGCGATTCGCAGCCCAATCAGGCGGCCTTAGTAGGCAACGTCTCCTCGAATTCGTTATGCCCCTGCTCGCGCGGAGGTTGAAGTCCGTAGCTTTGACCGCCTTGTTAGAAATGTCCACAGCACAGGACGTCCACGCAACAGTCTTAGCCAGTGCACGTGCTGAGTTGCTTTGTTTTGCCGAAACGGACGGTGTGCGACCGTCCATGGTCGGGCTCGAACAATGGGAGGACCTCCGATCTATCGACCTGCCTTGGATTCATGAATTGACTCCAGCTGAGTGCTTGGTGCTCCGAAGGGAGGCCAAGACGGCGTTGCCGAGGCTGAGGGCACTGTTGGCCGCGGCGTTCGACAAGGACAATGGCGCACCACGAAACATCGAAACAGTCCTGACTGATTTGAGGGCTCAGGTGGCAGAAGTCGAAGCTGAGATCCGAACGGTGGAAAAGCTGGGTGAAGGACGCTACAAGGTGGCGGTCGAGGGTCTAGGGCTTGCGTTCGTGCTGTATGGGCTCTCAACAGGTATTCCGGCTATTGCAGGTGCTGGGTTGGCCGGCCTCATGGCGGCGTTGGCTCACACCCAGAAGGGCGAGCGCGAGACCGTCAGTAAAAAGCTCAAGATTGAATCAGCCCCGGCGTTCGCGCTCGTCACGGCGAAGCAAATCCTCGGAAGACGTTTGGCCGGCGAGGCGCCTAACCAGCGCCTGAAGCCGACGCCCACGAAGTCTAGGCGGACGCAGCCGCGCATTAGACGTGGACGTTAGGTCGGATTCGTGGAGCTTGGAAAGATTGAGCACTTGCAAACACCAAGAAATTCGGTATATTGATGAGCATGAAGATGTGCAACAGACTGGTTATTGCCGATGCCAAACGGGTGCTTCTCTTGGTCAATTCTGTTGTACATTCGTTGCTTGTCAATGACGCATAATTGCTAACTAATTCTGAATAAACAGAGTATCGAGAGCGGGCGTAATTCAGCGGTAGAATGCCAGCTTCCCAAGCTGGACGTCGTGGGTTCGAGTCCCATCGCCCGCTCTGGATACTCTCAGAAAAAGATTTCAACCATCCCCCGCTTTTAAATTCCAAATTCCAAAATCCAAATTCCAAACAAAACCCAAATTCCAAAATCCAAACAGAAGCTAACCCCCAAAGAATCGCGGGAGACTCACCAATGGAGAACAATAAACCCAAGGATCTTCAGGAAAGGACATTTCTGTTCGCTAAAAACGTCAGAGATTTCGTGAAGCTTCTGCCTCGGACGGTGTGCAATCTTGAGGACGTACGGCAATTAATCCGAAGCTCGGGTTCCGTCGCTGCGAATTTCGTTGAGGCGAATGAGTCTCTGAGTAAGAAGGATTTCTTGATGCGGATTAAAATATGCCGGAAGGAGGCCAAGGAAAGCCATCTCTGGCTCCGTTTGCTTGAGGTGGAATCCACAGGAAATTGCGAAAAGGGAAGGGAATTGCTCCTGGGAGAAGCAAGAGAACTTGTTCTGATCCTTTCTTCCATCATCTCCAAGAACAGTTAGGACGGGCTATTGGAATTTGGATTTTGGGTTTTGTTTGGAATTTGGATTTTGGAATTTGGAATTTCGTCTCGCTTGGGGCACAATAGCGCAAATTCCTATCCATCGAGGAGGACAGCTTGGCATACGAGGACCTGCGAGGGTTCGTTGAAGCATTGGAAAAAGCCGGCGAGTTGAAGCGCATTACGGCTGAGGTGAACTGCGAGCTGGAGATCACCGAAATCACCGACCGCATCTCTAAGGCCGGCGGCCCGGCTTTGCTGTTCGAGAACGTGAAAGGTTATTCCGTCCCGGTGTTGATCAATGCGCTCGGATCAGAAGGCCGCATCCTGCTCGGCCTTGAGGCGAAATCGTATGCAGAGATTACCGAACGCATTGAAGCCTTTCTCGACTTCAAATCCCCCGAGGGCCTCATCGATAAGATCAAGCTCGTCCCCCAGTTGATGGAAATGGGATCTTTCTTTCCCAAAAGCGTCGGCAGCGGATCCTCGAAAGAGGTCATTCTGAAATCGGATTTCGATCTCAACCGCTTTCCCATTCTGAAGTGCTGGCCGATGGACGCGGGACGCTTCATCACCTTTCCCCTGGTCTTTACCCACGACCCGGAGACGGGCCGGCGCAATTGCGGGGTCTACCGCATGCAGGTCTTCGATGGACAGACCACCGGCATGCACTGGCAGATCCACAAGCACGGGGCGGAGCATTTTCGCCATGCCCAGCGTGCCGCCGGGACGGGCCCGCAACAGGACAAGAAGGAAACAGCGGATGTTGCCGGAGGCAAGTCACGACCTTCAAGCCGGCGCCTGGAAGTGGCGGTCGCCATCGGCAGTGATCCCGCAACGATGCTGGCCGGGGTCCTCCCGCTTCCCGAAGGGGTCGACGAGATGCTGATCTCGGGTTTTCTCCGGAAGAAGCCGGTCACCCTGGTCCGAGCGGAAACGGTGAACGTGGAGGTCCCCGCCAATGCGGAGATCATTCTGGAAGGGTACGTGGACCTCAATGAGTTGCGGAAGGAAGGACCATTTGGTGACCATACCGGCTACTACTCGCTGGACGATCTTTATCCCGTCTTTCATTTGACCTGCATCACGCACCGCCGCAATCCCATTTACGCCACCACGATTGTCGGTCGCCCCCCCATGGAAGACTGCCACATGGGTTACGCGATCGAGCGCATCTTCCTGCCGCTGATGCGAAAGCAGTTTCCGGAAATCATCGATTACCACATGCCGTTTGAGGGGATTTTCCATAACCTGATGATTGTTTCCATTCGAAAATCCTATCCGGGTCACGCCCGGAAGGTGATGAACGGGATCTGGTCGTTGCCGCAGGCCATGTTTACCAAATGCATCGTGGTGGTCGATGAGGACGTAGCGGTGCGCGATCCCCGGGAGGTCGTGTGGAAGGCGCTGAATCACATCGACCCGGAGCGGGACATTCAATTTATGCTGGGTCCGGTGGACTCTCTGGACCATTCCTCGCGACTTCCCAACTTCGGCTCCAAGATGGGCATCGATGCCACCACCAAGTGGCCTGGTGAAGGGTTCACCCGCCCCTGGCCGGGGGAGATCAAGATGGATGAGGAAACCATCCGGCGCGTGGACGAGATGGTTCCCCTGCTGGGTCTCTCCGCGTGGCTCAAAAAGAAAGGCTGAGGACGATTCCCGTCCGCCGGGGAGCGCCCCGCGGGGGTCAGATTTCGGGAGCCTAAGAGGCGAAGGAAAGTTTTAATTGAATTCGCCTGAAAGGTTCTGTGTTATGATGCGCGCCATGAGTGGCGTCATGGCAGGGGGCACGCACTCCGCTCGAGGGTTGCACGGTCTTGAGAGCCTGCCGTGGAAGTTCTCGCGCGCGAATTTCACTCGCTCACTTGTGACTGCCGTCACAGGATTCCCAAAGAAAATCAAGGTATTCTAATAGTGGTGATTGCAGGGAAGCCCACAGCGTGTTGTACGAAATTTCCAAAAAAGGGGTAAATTAACCTAAATAACAGGCGCAATCCCCGAAGAAAGAACTTGACTCGAACAAACGGGATGTAATAGAACCCGAGGCGCTGAGACCCGTCGACCTTGAATCCATCATTCAAGGGTTTTTTACTAGCCAGGACAAACGCCATGAACATCCCGAAAGAAGTGATGAATATCCGCGAGGCCTCTCAATACCTGGGCATTTCACCTGACACACTGTACAAGTACGTGTCCTCAGCACGCATCCCGGCTTTCAAGCTCGGCAATCGCTGGCGCTTTAAGAAGACCATCCTCGATTCGTGGATGGAGCGAAAGAGTACCTTCCCCATCCGGTCGCGAAGCCGTTAATGGGCGGGGGGATTTAGATTGAAGGGTTGCTTCTCAATCAGGGCGGACAAAAATCATGTTTGGACTGAGAGAAAAATCGGTTGTGGGGCTCGACATCGGCTCGAGCACGGTCAAGGTGTGCGAACTGAAGAAAAAGGGCCGCAGCATGGCGGTGGTGGCCGGGGGATTTGAACCCCTGCCCGCCGACACGGTGGTGGACGGTGCCATCATGGACGCCAACTCCGTGGCCGAAGCCGTGAACCGGCTCTATCAACGGCTGGGAATCAAAAACCAGCGGGTGGCGACGGCGGTGTCGGGGCATTCCGTGATCTGCAAGAAGATCACGGTGCCTCAGATGACCGAAGAGGATTTGGCCGAGTCGATTCACTGGGAGGCCGAGCAGCACATCCCCTTCGACATTTCCGACGTCAACCTCGACTACCAGGTCCTGAAGAGCTCCAGTGCCACGGCCCTGGATGTCCTGCTGGTGGCGGTCAAACGCGACAAGATCTGGAATCATACCCAGGCACTGATCCAGGCCGGGAAGAGCCCCGCCATCGTCGACTTTGATGCCTTCGCGCTTCAGAACGCCTATGAGGTCAATTACGAGCCGGCCCCGACGCTGTGTGTCGGCCTCCTCAACATCGGCGCCAGTGTGATGAACATCAACATCGTGAAGAACGGGGAGTCGCTGTTTACCCGGGACGTTTCCATCGGCGGAAACCAGTATACGGATGTGTTTCAGAAGGAGATGAACCTGGGCTTCGAGGAGGCAGAGAAGGTGAAGCGCGCCAAAGGGCCTGCCCCCGTCGACGAGAAGACCCGCCACACCCTGATTCAGTCGGTCTCGGAAGTCATGTTGCTCGAGATTCACAAGACGTTTGACTTTTTCCGGGCCTCCCCCACGGGCGAACCCATTCAGCGAGTGTATGTGTCGGGGGGCACGGCGCGCATTGAAGGCTTGATTGAATATCTCCGGGAGAAATTGGGAATCCCGGTGGAAGAACTGGACCCGTTTCGCAAGATTAGCCTCGACGAATCCAAAGTGGATGCGGCTAAATTGCGGGACATCTCACCGGCCATGGCCGTAGTCGTTGGCCTGGCCTTACGCAGCTTCGACTAAAACTTATGATACGCATCAATCTGCTCGGTGAACGCAAAAAACCGCTTGTTACTTTAAAGACGCCGTCCGGACCTCCCAAGTCGTCCTTCCTGATCCTGATGCTCCTCCTGGTCTTCGTCGCGGCGGCTGCCTACCTCTATCAGCGCTATTCGATGTTGAACCGTGAACTGACCACCGTTCAGGGTCAGGTCAACGACGCCAAGGCGCAGAAAGAGAAGAAGCAGAAACTGCTGAAGGAGATCGAAGGGTTTGAGAACAGGAAGAAGATCCTGGAGGCCCGGATCGCGGTCATTGACGAACTGAAGAAGAACCAGCTGGGGCCGATCCAGTGGCTCAATGCGCTCAGCGAGGCGGTCGATCAGAGCCAAACCGTGTGGCTGATCTCGGTCGGGCAGACGGAAGATCACATGACCATTGACGGGCTCTCGACCTCCCTCAACGGGGTGGCGAATTTTGTGGCGACCTTGAAACGATCGAGCGCTTTTTCCAACGTCTCCATCAACGAAACCACGCAGACCAACGTTTCGGGGATGGAGGGATACTCTTTTTCTGTCACTCTGGACACGAAAGTAAGAAATCTGGCAGCTAAATCGTAAATCGAAGAAGAAGGTTTTCCCACCATGGCCTTCGAAAAATTCACCAACATACCCTGGTATTTACAACTCCTGATCCTTGCCGTCGTCGCCGGCCTTCTGGTGGTTGGCGTCGAGGCGGTCTATTTTCGGGACATGTCCACGAAAATCGATGATCAAAAAAGTCAGCTCGACAGCCTGAAGAAGGATCTGGAGAAGCTGGCGGGGGTCGAAAAGCGCCACAGTGATTTCAAGGCGACGAATGCTCGCCTGGAACAACAGCTGGCGGGGTTGCGTACGGTCCTTCCCAATGACCGTGACACCGATGTCCTGATCAAGCAATTCCAGGAGATTGCGTCGCGGAGCAACGTTCGATTGTTGCATTTGCTGGCCAAACCGGTGACCAAGCGTGAGACCTCCTCTCCTCAGGAGGCCCCGGCCAAGAAGGGCGAAGCCCCGCAACCCCGGCTCTACAATGAGATTTCCTTTACGCTGGAGCTGTCGGGCAGCTATGCCGGCATGGGCATGTTCTTCGACCGCATCGGGCATTTGCCGAGGATCGTGAATGTCAGCGATCTCGCGATCGCCACCGCGACCAATCCCGGGAAGGTCCACTTGAAGACGGCGCCTGCGAAGGGGACGACGGACACCATTGTGGCCTCATGCACCGCCACCGCTTACTTTACCTCGGAAGAGTAGAAGGCTCCGGGGAGCGAATCCTGGATTTGTGATTTATGAGAAAAATAAAAACATTGGGCATCCAGTTGGGGCGTCTCGCGTTCATCCTCGTGATTCTCGCGTTCCCCGCTTTCGGGGCACAAAAATCCGTGACTGGACGCGAAGACGCGAAGAACAAGGCGGCCGCTTCAAAGAAGACGGCGTTTCCGTTGCCCTCCGTGGCGCAGGCCATTTCCTCTGCGGAGGACAAGGGGGAGATGCGGGTGCCCGCGCGAGATCCATTCCGGGCTTTGGTGGTCCGCCCGAGTGACGAGCCGCTGTTTCCGGTGGTTCCGGGCAAGCGGGGGATTCGTGTCAGGCAGTTACAGCTCAAGGGAATTGTGAAGGCAGAAGGACATTATCTTGCAGTGATGGATACGCGGCAATCCACGGGGACCTTGTTGTTCCGCGAGAATGACGAGGTGTCTGACGGCCGCGTGGTGTCGATTACCGAGGACACCGTATCTTTTCAGGAGCGTTCCGTCGATCCGTTAGGCAAACCCGTGTGGCGGGATGTTATTAAGAAAATCTCGGGTTCGGGAGGAGTGAATCCATGAGGGCGCAGCACGGTCATACAAAATTCTTCATTACTTTGCTGGTGGGGTTCGTGATTGGCTTCATTCTGATGACGATGCCGGCCTGGTCCGGAGAGGTCAGTACACGCCCACCTTCCGTCACACCATCGAATTCCGCCCGGCCCCTCGTCGTGCAAGGCGTGAACGTTCGCCCCGAGGGCGGAAAACTCATTATCGACGTGCAGACCAACGGCACGCCTACCTACAAGAGCTTTGAGTTGGAGAACCCGCAGCGGGTCGTCGTGGATGTGGCGAATGCGGTCCTGGAAACGGAACAACATCATTTCCCTGTTGACCAGGCCAACATTCGATCCGTCCGACTGGCCCAATTCTCCAGCACCGCTCCGCAGACGGTTCGCGCGGTCATCACCTTTAAGAGCAAGGTGCCGTACGTCTTTTCGCGCGACGGCAATGCGATCCGGATGGTCGTGGACAAGGGCGACAAAGCCACGGAACCCGCGCCCAAGTCGACCTCTCCGGTCACGGTGGCGAAGGCCGAGAAGCCTTCAACCCCGCCGCCTGGAGCCCGCGCGGAGAAGTCCTCAACAAAGCCGGAGCGCAAGTCGGGGCCGATTGCCTCCACTGGAACTCCGGGTGCGGTGAAGACTGAGTCAGGCCCTCTGGTTGCCTCGTTGAAGCCCTCGGAGGTGGCGCTCCCCAAGGCCTCGGCTCCTGCAAAAGTGATAGACCCGCCCGCGGCAAGCAAGGCACCGGTGGAGAAGCAGAAGACTGGCGACAAACCAGCCACCGGGGCGAGTAATCCGGCCGCTACCAAGCGGACGGATGCTGTGGAAACCACGCCGGCAAGGGAGTATGTTCAGGCGGTGCCGACGAACGAACCGAGCAAGAAGACTGTTGAGACTCCGACCGGCAACCCCGCTCCAGCGACTGCGTTGGTCAAGACTCCCAGCGACAATGTGCCCGTGAGCGTGGCCGCTGTACAACCACCGTCGCCCGTCCAGCCCCCTCAGAAGATGGCGGCCCCCCAACAGGCTCCCGTACCCCTACGGCCGGCACCTCAAGCCGCCTCGACGGGTCCCATTGGCAGCGCCCCCAACGCCAGTGACATCATCTCGCTCGACCTTCGCGACGTGGACATTCGCGATTTCTTCCGGTTAATCCACGAGGTGAGCGGTTTGAACGTCATCCTTGACCCCAGTGTGCGTGGGACGCTGACGATTGCCCTGAAAGACGTCCCCTGGGAACAGGCGCTGAAGATTGTCCTCCTGAATAACCAGCTGACCTCCAAGCTGGAAGGGAATGTTCTCCGCATTGTGACCATCAAGGGGGCTGAGGAAGAGAATGTCGCTGAACGCAAAATGAAAGAATCACAAGTGGCGATGCAGCAGGTCCAGGTGGAGCCCAAGAGGATATATACCCGGACTCCAAACTACATGAAGGCAGAGGATCTGAAAAAGGTGTTCGAGCAGTTGTTGGGGAAAGGGACCGATCTCGTTTACACCGACAAAGACACCAACACGGTTCTTGTGCGGACAACCCAAACGCGGATGGATGATCTCGATGCCGTCATGGGGAAAATGGATATCAAGAAACAACAGGTGGAAATCGAGGCCCGCGTTGTGACGGCCAACCGCAGTTTCCTGCGCGACCTGGGAGTCCAACTGGGGCTCCAGGCGTTCTCCATCGGCGCTAATGGATTACCTAGGAATATCTTTACAGGTGCACCCGTCACGAGGCTTGATAGTCCCAATGTCCGGCAGCCGCGGCCGCCGATTTCTACCTCGCCCCCTGCGACCACGCTGGGCCAGCCGGTCATCGGGCCGCTTCCCTTTAATATCAACCTTGGGGCCGCAGCGCCCACCAGTTCCCTAGGTTACGTTTTTAACGGGGCGAATGCTTTGATCGATTCCTTCATCACAGCGTCTGAATCCAAAGGTCTCGCGAAGCTTCTGTCGAAACCGAGGATCATCACCCGGAACCACGAAGAGGGTGAGGTGAAGCAGGGCACGAAGATCCCGATCCAGACGGTCGTCAATAACACCGTCAGCACCATCTACACGGATGCCGTGCTCGATCTGACCGTGACGCCGCATATTACGGAAGAGGGAACCATCTTCCTGGACGTCAAAGTGACCCGCGACACCCCGGACTTCAACCAGTCCGTTGGCGGCATTCCCACGATTCAAACCCAATTCCTCCAGACCAAGGTTCTTCTCACGGATGGAGGGACGGTCGTGGTAGGAGGGGTGCTGGTGGACGACAATGAATACAGTATTCGGCAAGTCCCGGGCCTGGGGAATCTTCCCATCATCGGGAATGCCTTCAGGAACAAGTCGGTGACCCAATCCACCCAGGAATTGCTCTTCTTCCTGACTCCAAAGATCGTTCAATAGTCTGTCGCTGGGGAGGGCGGGTGAATCCGCCCTCCTTGGCGGATTCAATCCAGCGCTTCCCGTGATTCGGTTCGAGAGCCTCAGAGCTGAGGCTGTTGATGATTGGGTTTTGACGCCCAAAGGTTTGATTTTCAATGTTGAACCAGACGCTTGAGGCCATCATTCAAAAGGTCGAGGGAACGGTCGCGGTGATGGTTGTCGGGCTGGACGGCTTCATCATCGAGCAACAGACCGGTCCCGACGTTGATCTCTCCCTGGAAGCCGTGGCCGCTGAGATTGCCACCTTGCTTCGACAGGCCCAATCCTCGTCGGCCGATATGAATGTCGGTGGGTTGGAAGAGATGGACCTGAGAACTGAGCGTTACTACATCCTCGTCCAAGAAATCACCAACGACTATTTCCTGTGCCTCGTCCAGGGATTGGATGGAATCTTCGGCCGGGCCCGGTTTGAGCTCCGAAAAGCGCGATCCCTGCTGGCAAGCGAGTTTGTCATATAGGCGATTGAAATTGCGCTCGAACCGATTGGTGGGTCAGAAGAATGAACCTCTCTGACACCGCCGCTTCCATTGCCTCTCCAGGGCTTCATTGCTCCACAACCTGATATTCCCCACATCTCACACTTTGAACTGCGAAGAAGCTTTTGGGGCGATTCCGCGCTCAAATTCCGGACGTCCGGGGAGATTGGGAGGGAAACGCGCAATCCGCTCACAGATGGTTCCGTCCGGAGTCCCATTCCTCGATCCCATCTTGACCCAGCCGGTTTGAGGGAATGACGCATACGTGTTGATCAAGAGCGGGGAAGTAGAAACAAATTCGATCTTCACCCCAACCGGTTGCTAATGGTAGAATCATTCGAAACCCGAGAAGGATATTCCGACAGTTTGCCAGAGGGGATCGGAACTTAACCTCCCGATCAGAGCAGTCGAGTCAGACCTTGGCGTTCTTTCAATGTTCATGGCTTCAAGGAGTGCAGGGAAAGAGCCGATCGCAGCCTGTGTTCTTGGAGCACATCCACTATGAAACGGTCCAATCCCATCCGACAGCTCCAAAGGAATCTCGAGGAACTGAAGCTCGACGCCATCCTCATTACTCATCTTCCCAATATCTTTTATCTGACCGGGTTCACCGGATCCTCCGCAGCCCTGCTCGTTTTCAGGCATTCGGCGGTGTTTCTCACCGATGGCCGGTATACCGCACAGGCCACGCGGGAGGTCAAGGGCATCCGAATCGGATGGTCGCGGAATGGACTGATGCCGGAGGCGGCTTCGGTCGTGACAAAACACGGAGCTCGCCGGGTTGCCTTTGAGTCGCGCCACATCACTCATGACATGTACCGTTGGTTGAAGCGGGCGCTGCGCTCCCGCAGCCAACTGGCCCCCTGCATTGACTGGGTGGAGGAACTCCGTGCAGTGAAGACTTCGGAGGAGGTGGCGAAGATCCGCGCTTCGCTGCGCACCGTGATGACTGCGTTTGAGGAAACCCTGCCGATGGTGCGCCCCGGGATAAGGGAAAGAGAATTAAGCGCCGAGCTGGAGTATCGCATGAAACGGCATGGGGCTCAGAAGGTTTCGTTTGATCTGATTGTGGCTTCGGGCCCGCGCTCCGCTTTGCCCCACGGCATTGCTTCCGAGCGAAGGGTCCGTAGAAATGAGTTTCTGGTTTTTGACCTCGGTGCTATACTGCGCGGATATTCGAGTGACTTCACACGTACAGTCTACGTGGGACGACCGTCGGCAAGGGCTCGTGAGATTTACAAAACCGTCGCGGAAAGCCAGGAATGTGCCATTGCAGGAATCGGGGCAGGCGTTCCTGCCGCCCAGATTGATCATCTCGCAAGAAACGTCATCGAGCGAAAGGGTTACGGAAAGAATTTCGTCCACAGCACAGGCCATGGGATTGGCGTGGAAGTCCATGAAGCTCCATTGATCGGCGCCCGCAGCACGGCGGTCCTCCGGGCCGGGCAGGTCATTACCGTTGAACCCGGCATTTACATCCCTCACTTTGGCGGTGTGCGCATTGAAGATATGGTGGTGGTGGGAGACCGGGGCTGCCGCAATATGACAGAAACGACCAAAGACCTCATCACTCTTTAATCCAGCAATCAGGTTAATCTCTCCGATGAAGAAGACAGTGGTCAAACCGAATGAAGTAGCGGCGATGGATCTGGATGAAATCCGGCGGCTCATTGATTTGGGCGAGAAGAAGGGGCTCTCGGAATTTGAGGTTGAAAAGTCCGGGGTCCGGGTGCGCATTAAGTACAACCGCGGGGCCGAGTACATTCAAGTGTCGCCGGCCGGTGCTGCGGCAAATCCGGGTATCCCGGCCGAAGGCTTCGCCCCGGCAACAGAGAACTCCGTCTCCGCCGCGCCTCAGCTGGCTGTCCCCGAGGAAGCGGAAGACAAAGAGCGTTTTGTGGTCAAATCCCCGATCGTGGGGACCTTTTATGCGTCCCCGGATCCCAACTCGCCTCCTTTTGTGAAGGTGGGAGACCGCGTGAAGGCCGGACAGGTGTTGTGCATCGTGGAAGCGATGAAACTAATGAACGAAATTGAGTCGGAGGTCTCAGGGGAGCTGATCAAGGTGTATGTCGAGAATTCCCAGCCCGTTGAGTATGGCGAGCCTCTTTATGCGATCCGGGTCAGTTGATGGGAGGCCGGGAGTCCGGCCATGACCCGCGGGCTGTCTCCCCGGGCATGAGCCACCCAATTGGTCCACAACCTTGATTGAGTCCCCACCCTTTCAGTCACTATGTTCAAGAAAATTCTAATCGCCAATCGTGGCGAAATCGCATTGCGTGTTATCTGTGCCTGCAAGGAATTGGGGATTAATACGGTTGCCGTCTATTCGGAAGCTGACCGCAACTCCCTGCATGTGCGATTTGCCGATGAGGCGGTATGCATCGGCCCTGCCCGCAGCAGCGAGAGCTACCTGAACATTCCCAGTATCATCAGCGCGGCGGAGATCACCAATGTCGACGCCATTCATCCCGGATACGGGTATCTCTCGGAGAGCGCCTATTTCGCCGAGGTCTGTCAGTCCTGCCATCTGACCTTCATTGGTCCCACTCCTCCGGTGATCCGGTTGATGGGCGACAAGGCGAAGGCCCGGGCTGCGATGCGAGAGGTCGGCCTTCCGATACTTCCTGGAAGCGAAGGAATTCTTGAAGACGAAGCGGAAGCCGAAGCGGTCGCCATGAAGATTGGCTTCCCGGTGATCATCAAGGCGTCCGCGGGCGGAGGGGGGCGCGGCATGCGTGTCGTGCGCAACCTCGAAGAATTGCGGACATCGTTTCGAACCGCCCAGTTGGAGGCGACCCACGCATTCGGAATCGAGGATGTCTACATTGAGAAATACATCGAGCGTCCCCGCCATATCGAATTTCAGGTGCTCGCCGATTCTCACGGCCGGGTCGTCCATCTGGGCGAGAGGGAGTGTACGATCCAGCGGCGGCATCAGAAGGTCCTGGAAGAATCTCCGTCACCGGCGGTGGACTGCGCGCTGCGTTCCTCCATGGGAAGCCGGGTCGTGAAGGCGCTGGAAGCCGTCGGGTATCTCAACGCCGGGACGATGGAATTTCTCATGGACGAGGACCGGAATTTCTACTTCATGGAAATGAATACGCGCATCCAGGTGGAACATCCGGTCACCGAGTTCGTGACGGGATTGGACCTGGTGAGGAAACAGATTCTGATCGCGGCCGGCGAAGGGATTGACACGATCTGTTCGGAAATGAAGCTGCGGGGGCACGCCATCGAATGCCGGATTAATGCCGAGGATCCCGATACGTTTCAGCCCTGCTCCGGCCAAATCACGGCGTGGCATCCCCCCAGCGGCACCGGCGTCCGCGTGGACACGGCCATGTACGCCGAGTCCGAAGTCACCCCCTATTATGATTCGTTGATCGCCAAGGTCATTGTTCACGCGCGAAACCGGGAAGAGGCGATCCGCCGGATGAATCGGGCCTTGGATATGTTCATCGTGGAAGGCATCCGGACCAACCTCCCGTTGCACCAGCGGATCATCAACGATCCCGATTTTGTAGCGGGGAATTTTGACACCCGGTTTCTGGAACGTTATGCCGGAAGAGCCTCTCGTAAGGTAGCCTAGCCGGGATGCGACTGGAAAAGCTTTACGCGATTCTCGACCCTTCGGTTCGAAGTGAACTCTCCGTGCCCACGATTGCAGCGCGGCTCTTGAAGGGCGGCGCCCGGTGGATTCAATACCGCAACAAGTTCGCGGCCGGCCGCGAGATGCTGGCGGATGTGGCAACGCTCGTCCGGGCGGCCCGGGCGGTGAAGGCACGGATCGTGGTCAATGACCGGGCCGATGTGGCATGGCTGGCGCGTGCTCATGGGGTGCATGTGGGCCAATCCGATTTAAACGTCCGGCAGGTGCGCCAAATCCTGGGTCCCCGGAAAATGGTCGGAATTTCGACGCATGACCTGGATCAAGCCCTTGCGGCTGCCAACACGAGCGCCACTTACATTGCCCTGGGGCCCATTTTTCCCACGACCACAAAAAAGAATCCCGATCCAACCGTCGGCCTTGAGGGCCTGCGCGAAATCCGCAAGTACCTCGCGGCCCCGATCGTGGCGATCGGCGGCATTACCGCCGACAACGCGGCGGATGTGATCGCGGCCGGAGCGGATTCGGTGGCAGTGATCAGCGATTTGCTTCGCGCCGAGGACATTTCGGAACGAACGCGGCTTTTCTTGAAGGTTTTGGGAAAGTGATGGGAAAGAATTCTCAGTTGTCAGATGTGAGTGCTCTCAGTACCCAGGAAGCAATTGAAAAGGGCTTTTTTCCTTCACCCCGAGATCGAAGCAAGAAGGGGGATTGAGGGCCGCCCCCGTCAAGTCGTCACCGCAGTTCACTGACCACTGACCACTGACAACTGACCACTGAGAACTGACCACTGAGAACTGACCACTGAGAACTGACAACTCTTTCCAGGAGTATCTGATGTCCACCGAGCCTTCCACTGCTCGCCCTGAGCTTGTCAAAGGGCTGGGACTGTTCTCGTCGACCACCTTGGTGATGGGGTCGATGATCGGGTCCGGGATTTTCATCGTCTCCGCTGATATGGCGTCTCAGATCAAATCCCCCGGGCTCCTATTGCTGGCTTGGGTGGTGACGGGGATCGTGACGATTATCGGGGCCCTCTCCTACGGTGAGTTGGCAGCGGCCATGCCACGAGCCGGAGGGCAGTACGTCTACCTGCGCGAAGCGTTTGGTCCCATGTGGGGGTATCTGTACGGCTGGACGATGTTCTTTGTGATCCAGACCGGCACCATTGCAGCGGTGGCGGTGGCGTTTGGAAAATTTCTCAGCGCCTTTTTTCCCGGCGTCTCTCTGGATCCGCGATGGCACCTCTTCACGCTCCACCACTGGTCCGTGGGAGTCAGCACGGGACAAATCGCGGCCATTGCGGCACTGCTCTTCCTGGGTTTGACCAACTGCCTTGGGATTCGATGGGGGGCTGCCATACAAAATGTGACGACGGTGTGCAAGACGGCCGGTCTGATGGGATTGATTCTCCTGGCTATTTTGTACTCCCGGGGCGATTGGTCACACCTCTCTCCGCTGAAACCTTCCGGTGTGGATCCCTGGTCGATTGGATATCTCTTCATTTTCGGAGGAGCGCTGGTGGGATCGCTTTTTTCCGCGGATGCGTGGAACAACGTCACCTTTACGGCCAGCGAGGTCAAGAATCCGAAACGCAATCTGCCCCTTTCTCTGGCGCTCGGAACGATGATTGTCATTGGACTTTACCTTCTGGCGAATTTTGGGTACCTGCATGTCATGTCCCTGAATGAGATCATGGCCTTTAACGAGTCCAAACGGCCCCAAACTCTGACGCTGGGAGTCCAAGTCGCCAATATTGTGGGAGGAGCACTCTGGGGGAAGCTGCTTCTGGCAGCCATCCTGATCTCGGTCTTTGGCACGATGAATGGCATGTCGCTCGCCGGGGCCCGAATCTATTACGCCATGGCTCGAGATGGGGTCTTCTTCAGCCGGCTGGGGAGGATCCATCCCCGCTACCATACGCCGGCATTCGCCCTGCTGGTTCAGGCCATTTACGCTTCCGCCCTGACGCTCTCGGGAAAGTACAACGAGCTGTTGGATCTCGTCATGTTTGCCGTCATGATTTTTTATGTCATGACGGTTGCGGGCCTCTTCGTGTTGAGGCGGAAGCAACCCGGACTTGAAAGACCCTATCACGCCATTGGATTTCCACTTTTGCCAGGGCTTTATATTGTTCTTGCGGCCCTGATCAGCATCGCCATCTTGCATGAAAAGCCTTATGCACTGCCCGGATTATTGATCACCCTTTCGGGGATCCCATTCTATTTTTTGTGGAAGAGAACTCGAACCTGAGCGCCCCTGTAACGTTTCTTTGCTTTGCCTGCTTGTCTCAAGACTTGACAGAATCCTTGGCCCGATTGGGGTTCCTATTTCCCTTGACATCTCCCTGATGCCGCATAGAATGGCTGCAACTTCGGAGGCGCACCAAGCGTCTTTTGGAACAACCCCGCCGGGGGATGAGATGAAATTCGTTGTCTTCGGCCAGGCCCACGAGAAGCACCCAAAAATACCTAGAGGAGAAGTGCATGGGTAACCCACTGTTTGCCAAAAAGCCAATGCGGATGTTGACGGAGGAGGCTCATGAGTCGGGCGAGCATACCCTGAAGCGCACCTTGGGACCGGTCTCGCTCACGGCCCTGGGAATTGGCGCTATTATCGGGGCAGGAATCTTTGTGTTGTCCGGCCTCGGAACGCAGTATGCGGGACCGGGTTTGATGCTCTCCTTCGTGCTTTCGGGGCTCGGCTGTGCTTTTGCGGGGCTGTGTTACGCCGAGTTTGCTGCCATGATCCCGCTTGCGGGGAGCGCATACACCTATGCGTATGCGACGCTGGGCGAGTTGTTTGCCTGGATCATTGGTTGGGATCTGACTCTCGAATATGCCATGGGGGCCAGCACCGTCTCTTCGGGCTGGTCCAACTACTTCATTAAATTCATGCATGTCTTCAAGGTGGATATCCCCTTGTGGCTTGCCTATGATCATTGGACCGCGCTGCATACTGCCGAAAAGGCGGTGGCCCGCGAGATGGCCAAAGTGGCTGATCCTTCCCTGGTCGAAGGATCGCGGGCCTTTGTCGACAAAGTCGATTCCATTGTGGCGGCGAAATCCCCCGAACTTCTTCAGCGGGCCCACGACATGATCAACGCCCCGCATATCTTTGGAGTCGACTTTGGATTCAACTTGGTGGCTTTCTGTATCGCCCTGCTCATTACCGTCATCCTGGTCATTGGGATTAAGGAGAGCGCCCGGTTCAATGCCACGATTGTGGCCATCAAGGTGAGCGTCGTTCTGTTTGTAATTGTGGTCGGCTTCAAATACGTCAACACCACGAACTGGGGTCACGACTGGACCACCTTCGCCCCCATGGGTTTCGCTGGGATTTCCGCTGGGGCGGCCTACATCTTTTTTGCTTACATAGGATTCGATGCCGTCTCAACCACCGCTCAGGAGGCTAACAACCCGCAACGCGACCTGCCCATCGGAATTATTACGTCCCTGCTGGTTTGTACGGTGCTGTATATCCTCGTGGCGGGCGTGCTGACCGGAATGGTCCCCTGGAAAGAGGTCAATGTCGAGGCGCCGATCGCTCAAGCCTTCCTGGATAACGGTTTGACGAAGTCCTCGTTTCTGATCACGGCCGGGGCGCTGGCGGGATTGACCAGCGTCATGCTGGTTATGTTGCTCGGTCAGACCCGCGTGCTGTATGCCATGGCCAAGGACGGACTGCTTCCCCCCAAGTTTTTCGCCGCCATTCACCCTAAATATAGAACTCCTTACAAGAACACGATTCTGGTGGGGTTCCTTGCGGCCATCGTCGGGAGTCTCACTCCCATTGAAGACATCGGAAAAATGGTGAATATCGGGACCTTGCTCGCGTTTGTCATTGTGTCGACAGCCGTTCTGGTGCTTCGAAAGACCAACCCCGGTCAGCCCCGTCCCTTCCGGACACCCCTGGTTCCTTTGGTGCCAATCCTGGGGATCCTCTTCAACGGGTACATGATGTATTACCTGGGATGGGTCAACTGGCTGCGCCTCATTGTATGGCTCTTGATCGGCTTGGTCATCTACTTCACCTACAGCCGAAAACACAGTCGGGTCAGCAGTCTGAAGGATTAGGAACGCCGGTTGGCGAATCGAAGGCTATGTACTCTCTTCGCGGTCTGGTGGTTGACCTCTTGAGGAAAGGGTTTTCGAACACGGATGCGTCCACGCCCCGAGAGTTGTGAATTTCGAGCACAAGAGAGAAGCCAGCCGACGGGCTGGCTGTTATCTTTGAGTCGCCGTTAGAAGACGGAGCCATCCTCCCCCGGTCACTTAATGGACATGGGTTTCCCTCTTGGTTTTGAGGCAGTGATGGAATAGCCTGCCCCTGAGGATTTTGCATCGTTTTGCATACCCGTGAGTTAAAATAGGCGGGATCTTGGTAGACCTACGATGCACGCTTTGCTCACGGACGCCCTAGGGGGATCAAAGCGTCATTTCTTGTCGAGAGCCATGAGACCTATTTCCGAACTTCTCAGACAGATGAGACCGGTTTCCCGGTTCGCAAAGTTCTCGACGGGGGTGATCGGTGTTTATCTCCTGCTTCGGGTCGTCGGACTCTTCCTGAAACCTCCCCAATTCATGATGTCGGCTGCCAACCTGGCCCTGTTCATAGTCGTTGTCCGTTACCTCTTCAAATTGATGCGATGGGCGAGCCGGAGGCTCCTGTGGCGGTTGCGCCGCCGCCTGGTCGTCACTTACCTTTTGGTCGGGGTGGTGCCGGTCATTCTCCTGTTTTCCATCATGGTGATCGTGGTCTATGTCTTCTTTGGCCAGCTGAGCAGCTACTATGAATTGAATGAAATCGACCGTCTGACCGGCAAGCTGGAAACGGCGAACCGGGCCATCTCGGGAACTTTGCTCGACTCCCTGGCGAGCAGTGGTTCTGACACGACCTCCTGGGGCAAGCAGCTCTCTCCATTGCTGTCCGATCTCGGCGCCAATTTTTCACGCGTCTTGATTGATGTGGAGGGTGGGACGAGGCACATGGCGCTCGAACTGGCGGGGGGAAAACTGGCTGAACGTCAGGACGAGGTGGTCAAACCCTCCTGGCTGACCGGCAACACGGCTGGTCTTTTCGAGGATCAGTCCCGGCTGTATTTCACTTCACTGGTTGCCGGAGGGACCTCTCAGGCACCAGGTTATGTTCTGCTGCGCGCTCCGCTCGATACGGTGATATTGAAACGGTTTTCCGAACGTTTTCAGATTTCCATCAGCATTATGGCGTTGGTCCCCGCCAGCGAGAGGCGGGGGAATAATTCCTTAAAGTTCTCCTTCGGAGACAAGGTGTACGCACAACGGGAAATCCGTCAGGTGGACCCGGGTGTGGCCTCAGAATACACTCGTCGACAGGCGTGGTACGATTTTGGGACCCACTCTCTCTTCTTCCCTCCAACCGTGCGAGTTTGGAAGACCGGGAATTCCTTGGAATTGATACCTTGGATGCACCTCCTGGAGTCGACCTGGGTGCGGTTGGCGCGGCCATTTTTCACTCAGGATTTTGCGGGAGGAGAGAACATCATTCTGGTGTTGCTGGTCGGTGCCTCGGTGTTCTTCCTCATTATTGAGTTCGTGGCACTTCTATCTTCGCTCCTGATGACACGGACGATTACCGGCGCCGTTTACAATCTTGACCTTGGTGCCAAGCACATCATGCGGGGGGATTTTTCTCACCGGATCCAGGTCAGGTCACGGGATCAACTCAGTTCACTGGGCGAGACGTTCAATTCCATGACGGCTTCCATTGAACGACTGTTGAAGGAACAGGCCGAGAAGCAACGGCTCGAGAGTGAATTGGCCATCGCCCTAGAAGTTCAAAAGCAGCTTTTCCCGCGCGAGTCGCCCCGACTGAAGACCCTGGAAGTGGTTGGGGCGTGCCATCCGGCCCGGATCGTCAGCGGAGACTACTATGACTATATCTTAATTCCGCCGGCGTCGGTCGGACTGGCACTGGGTGATGTCAGCGGGAAAGGGGTCTCAGCCGCCCTCCTGATGGCTTCACTACAAGCCGCCTTGCGAAGCCATTCGAGTTTCTTGGGGAATCGTTCCCTGGCCTTGGCGAGCAGCGGAGCGGCGCCCTCTACCAAGGGCGCTGCGATGCCTGGTGTGTCGGACTCTGTCGCCGAAATCGTGTCGTCGCTTAACCAGCAGTTGTATCAGAACTCCCCGAGTGAAAAATATGTGACGTTTTTCTACGGGGTCTATGATGAATGGCGGCGGCAACTCACCTATACCAACGCCGGTCATCTTCCCCCGCTGGTCTTCAACCGCGAGGGGGTTCGCCGTCTGGAGGCGGGAGGGACTGTGTTGGGATTGATCGACGAAGCCAAATATCAGCAGGGGGAAGTAAAATTTTCTCCCAAGGATGTTTTGGTAGCGTATACTGATGGGATTACTGAGGCGGAGAATTCCTTCGAGGAGCAATTTGGAGAACACCGGCTCATTCAAGTCGTTGAAAGATCAATCGAGAAAGCTCCCGTTGAGATTCTCGATGCCATTTTGGAGGCCGTTGGGGACTGGGTGGGGTCAGGCGAGCCTCAGGATGACATGACTTTGATCGTGGCAAAGGCGCTTTGAAGAGAGACGTCGTCACAATGATGTAAACATTGACGGTTATGTTAGGGTTGGCGTCTAATATACTGTTCGAGTGAAACTATGGCCAAAGAAGCAAATCCATCCGAAGATTACGCCCGGGAGATTGCTGAGCGTGAAAATCAGATTGATCAACTGCTCAAGATCATCCGTGAAATGGCGCTCAAAGATGCCCTGACCGGTGTCTTCAACCACGCCAACTTCCACGAACGCCTCCAGAGCGAGATCTCCCGCGCCCAGCGGTTCTCTTCCCAAGTGTCTCTCGTCTTGATCGACATCGATGACTTTCGTGCGTTCAATGAACAGCACGGGCACATTGTCGGTGACCAGGCGCTGGTAGTCCTGGGTCAGATTATCCGAACCTATTTGCGGCGCTATGACGTTCCGGCCCGATACGGGGGAGAGGAATTTGCCGTAATCCTCCCGGATACCTCCACCGAGGACGCCCTCAAGGTGGCCGAACGGATTCGCACCAACGTCATGGAGCGCGACATTGCCGCCGGACACACCACCACCCACTTTACGGTGAGCCTTGGGATTGCCAATTTTCCTGTCCAGGCCGACAGTGGGCTGGTGTTGGTCGCATGCGCCGAAGCCGCCTTGCAACGCGCCAAGGAACTCGGAAAGAATCGAGCCGAGATTTTCATTCCCTAATTTCCCCGAAGTCGTTTACACTACCTCGCGCCCCGCTACTCGAGGGGAGCTTATTTTTCAGGATATCCGCATTGCCCATGAGAATTGATCTGGCCGGCGTTTTCCCGCCGCTTACGACACCATTCGACCGTTCGGGTCGTCTTGATCTGGGGGCTTTTCGAAGTAATCTCAGGGCCTACCGCGCTTACTCGTTGCGGGGCTACCTGGTCCTCGGTTCGAGCGGGGAGGCCGGCAGCGTCGATTTCGACGAACGAATCAAGCTCATCGAAACAGCCCGTAAGGAGATTCCTGAGGGCAAAGTGCTGCTCGTGGGTACAGGCGCGCCGTCCTTGAAGGAAACCTTGAAGCTCACGCAGGTCGCCGCTTCCAATGGGGCTGACGCGGCGCTGGTGCTTCCCCCTTTCTATTACAAGCCGGCTATGACCACCGCGGTCATGGTGCAATATTATTCGGAGCTGGCTCGAGCCGCAAAGATCCCTCTCATGATTTATTCCATCCCCCAGTTTACGGGCATCCAGCTGGAGGTGCGCGCAGTGACCGAGTTGTCGAGGAAGTCGAACATCATTGGACTCAAAGAAAGCTCGGGCAACCTGGCCTACCTGGCGGAGATCATCGAATCCACGCCCAAGCGATTTCAGAATGTGACGGGTTCGGCGTTGACGTTTTTGCCCTCTCTTTTGGCGGGCGCCGTGGGCGGGATTCTGGCAGTCGCCAATGTGGCGCCCGGTGAGTGCGTGGAGATTTTTGAGGATTTCAAGGCAGGACGGATGACCCTGGCCGCCAGGAAACAGCGGGCCCTCTTGAGACTCGCCCGCGCTTTAACCGTGCGCTTCGGAATTGCCGGCCTGAAGGCGGGGGTCAGCGCGGCAGGATTCCAGGGGGGTTGTCCCCGATCACCTCTCCGGGCTCTCTCCCGTCCGGATTACAAGGCAGTTTCTGAGCTCTACCAGGAGATGAGGGCGAATTGGTGAAGCCCGATCACAAAATCCCATTTCGCTTGATTCCCAAGACTCCTCCCTTATTCGTCGATTACCTCGAACAAGGCCCTGCCTCCAGGAGGTTCTTTCCCGGCCATTTCCGCGATTCCGGTTCCTTTCATCGGGTTTCCGCGGCATTGCGCTTTGACGATTCTCATCGGAAGTCGCTCGTCCAGACACTGATCCGGCAGAATGAACGTTGGGGGATGAGCGAAAGAACGCGCCAGAACCTGGAGGCCCTCTCCAGGCCCGGATGCTTTGCGGTTGTCACGGGCCAGCAGGTCGGGCTCCTGACCGGCCCATGCTTTAATATGTACAAGGCATTGACGACCATCCGGCTCGCCCAGCATTTGGCGGGGCAGGGAATACCCAGCGTTCCCGTCTTCTGGATGGAGACGACAGATCATGATCTTGAAGAAGTGGATCATGTGGTCCTTCTCGATGGCACATCCCAATCTGTGAGTGACCTCAAGCTGACCTTTGGCCCTCAGACTGAGGGGCGGCCCGTCGGGAAACTCGTCCTTGGACCAGGCCTCTCCGAGTTTCGGAACGCGCTGCGAGCTCAATTCCCGGCCAATTCAGGGTTCGTGGATCTGGTCATGAACCTGGTGGATCAGTGCTATCATGAAGGGAAGACCCTCAGCGAAGCCTTTGCTTGCATGATGGCACAGCTGGTCGGAGAATACGGCCTGATACTGTTCGATCCGATGGATGAAGCCCTGTCAGGACTCTCGCGGCCAATTTTCGAATGGGCATTGCAGCATGGCAATGCCCTTCAAGAACACATGGCGCAGCGGACCCGAGAGATCACCGAGTACGGCTTTGAGCCTCAAATCAAGCTTGATCCGCAGTCGACCTTCGTTTTTCATACGGAAGGGGGGGCGCGCCGGCTGTTGCTGCAGAACGGCGATCAGGTGTGGCCGAAAGGGAATGATCACCGAATGACCATTGAGCAGGCGCGTGCGCTTGTCGGAACGGAACCGGAGAAATTCACCGCGTCCGTGGCTCTCCGACCTCTGCTTCAGGATCACCTGCTTCCCACCATCGCTTATGTGGGAGGTCCTTCGGAGACGTCCTACTGGGCTCAACTGGGCGGGTTCTATCAGGTCTGGGGACGGCCGATGCCCGTCCTGGTTCCACGTGCCAGTTTTACCGTGTCGACGGAGAAGTCTCAAAGATTATTGGCCAAGTATGGACTGGAGTTCTCATCGGTGTTCCTGGGAGTTGAGAAGCTGACGGCTGAAGTCTTCGAGCGATCGGTGTCCTCCGAAGTCTCACAGCACTTTGAGTCCTTGCTGACGGGCGTGACCGAGGGGCTTTCCCGGTTGAAGCCGGCGCTTGAAGGGACAGAGGCTACACTCGCCGGCGCGCTGGAGACCGCACACCAGAAAATCGAATACCAGATCAACAATCTGAAGGCAAAATACCTGCGCGCGGAAGAACGGCGGAATGAAAAAATAGTACAACACATTGTCGCGCTGGAGAATCTGTTGTGGCCGCGGAAGAATTTGCAGGAGCGCGAACTGAATGTCTGCTACTTCCTGGCGCGTTATGGGCGGGAGTTTCTGAAGATGATTTTCGAGGCGACCGAGCCGCTGCCTGACTCGCACGTGCTGCTTCAAATGGACTCCGCCGGCTCCCGTGGGGGCAGGGAGGATTGATCGCCGATCAAAAGAATTTTGCGGGCAAGGGCAGGGAAAATTTATCATTAGCAGGCCAGGAATACCGGAAGTTAAAGACCTTCAATCGGAACAAAACCTGATGCTCCCGCCGCGGCGGGCTATCCATTGATGACCGATCTCCCGGCTTCCTAATAAAATCTGGGCTTGGTTCCGGCTCGTCCGGATTAGGCGAGAGTGCTGGACTGAGGTGCCAAGGCTGCGGAGGCGAAGGGCGTCCGTCTTCATTTGAGGGCCGCTATCCGCCGCCGCCCGTTCTTGGCGAACTCCAGGAAATACTGAGAGGGGAGCATCTCATGACGGTGCACCAAACGGAATCCGGTTTGTTCCGCCAATTTGATGACCCGCTCTTCGGACAATCGTTCGTCCCGGGGTGGACCGGGAGGACCGTTCTTCCCGGCACTCCAGTCGATGATGGTGAGGCGACCACGATCTTTCAAGGCCATGATCACGTTGGCCAACATGGTCTCCTTATCTTTTACGACGCTGAAGGTGTTCAGGAGGAAGGCGAGATCCAGAGATTGGGGAGGGAGTTTCAAGTCCGATTCAGTGCAGAGCACAGGTTTGATGTTCTTGATGGGATAAAACCCGATCTTTTCACTCAGCAGCCGGATGGCCTCCTCGCTGATGTCGACGGCGAACACGTGCCCTTGGGGACCCACCGCCTGCGAGAGCCAGCCGGTGAAGTACCCGGCGCCCGCGCCGATGTCGGCGACCGTATCTCCGGGTTTAAGGTCCAACGCTTCGATGATCTCGACGGGTTTCTGCCATTCATCTCGAGGCGTGTGCTCCGGAAAAATCTGACCTGCCCGCGGAGGGACCCCGGTCTGTCCCGTGGTCACGAGGCCGAATGTCAGCCAGATGACCAACAGAAGGACCGCTCTCGCGTCCACGCTGGGTAAAACGGAATTGCGGAGAATTTCACGATTTTGATGGCTTGTCATCACGCACGCTCCTCTGAGGTCTGTCCTTTTGCGTGGTTGGCTCTCGCAGCTCGAACCCGCTCCTCCAATACAAAGGACGTAAAGAAGCGTTCCCGCGCCACTCGGTTTTTTGATGATTTTTAACTCAAGTTGCATAATTTTACAAACGAAATCACGCGCTGATCCTATGATGAGGCCCGGTGAACATGACACTGAATCTTGATCTTCTCGCATTTGGAGCTCATCCCGATGATGTTGAACTAGTGGCCGGCGGGACGCTGTTGAAGATGGCCCAGAGCGGGTACAAGACGGGCATTGTCGACATGACTCGGGGGGAACGAGGAACCCGCGGTTCCCCGGAGATTCGTGCTCGGGAGGCCCTGGCGTCGGCGAGAATCCTCAAGTTGAGCGTGCGTGAGAATCTCTCGATGGAGGATGCTCACGTGACGGTGGGCACGGGTTCCCGGCTCAAGGTCATCGACGCGTTGCGGAGATTCCGGCCCCGGATTGTGATCACGCACTACTGGGAGGACCCCCATCCCGATCATCGCGCCACCAGCGAGATCGTGACGGATGCCTGCTTCTTAGCCGGATTGATGAAAATCGATACCGGGCAACCGCGATTCCGGCCCCAAAAGATCTTGTATTTCATGCTGCCGGATCATGTCCTGCCCACCGTGGTGGTGGATGTCACAGACCAATTTGAAGCACGCATGCGCGCGTGCCGGGCCTACCGTTCTCAGATCTACAATCCGCAGTCCAAGGAACTGGAAACGCGCCTTTCGACCCCCGACTTCCTCGACCGCCTCGAAGCGGACCATCGCTACTACGGGAACCTGATTCAGACAAAGTACGGAGAGGCCTTCTATTCCAAGGAAGTTCTGCGGATCGATGATCCAGTCGCGTTTTTTAAAGGCCCGGTCCAGAAGAAAGGCAGGCGGAGATGAAAATTGGAATTACCTGTTATCCCACCTATGGCGGCAGCGGGGTGGTGGCCACCGAACTGGGAAAAGAGCTGGCGTATCGGGGCCATGAGGTTCATTTTGTGAGTTACGCGCTGCCGTTTCGCCTGAATCTGTCCAGCCCCCGGATCTTCTTTCATGAAGTGGAAGTTTCCGCCTATCCCCTGTTTGAGTACCGCCCGTATACCCTGGCGCTGGCCAGCCAGATGCTTCAAGTGACCTTGGACGAGAATCTCGACTTGCTGCACGTGCACTACGCGATTCCTCACAGCGTCAGTGCTTACCTGGCGAAGCAGATGATCGCCCCCCGGAAGTTGCCCGTAATTACGACGCTGCACGGGACTGATATTTCACTGGTGGGAGTCGACCGCTCCTATCTGGCCATTACCCGATTCTCCATAGAACAGAGCGACGGGGTCACCTCGATTTCGGAGCACTTGCGGGAACGGACCTACAAGGAATTTGGCGTCGAACATTCCATCGAGATGATTCCAAATTTTGTGAATTGTTCCGAGTTTACAAAGAAATGTGCGTGCGAGCTGCGGAGAAGGTTTGCTCCGGATGATGAAAAGTTGCTCATCCACATCTCCAACTTTCGGCCGGTCAAGCGGATCACGGATGTCGTGGAAATCTTCGACCGGGTTCAGAAGGAGATCCCGGCGCATCTGCTCATGGTGGGGGATGGGCCCGAGCGGGCGGAAGCGGAATACCTGGCGGGAATGAAGAAATTGCGCGACCGGGTCCACTTTGTGGGCAAGCAGGAGGCCATCAACGAATACATGGGTCTCGCCGATCTATTGTTATTGCCGAGCGACAACGAAAGTTTTGGGCTGGTGGCCCTGGAGGCCATGGCGTGCGAGGTCCCGGTGATTGCGTCCAAGGTGGGAGGCCTGCTGGAGGTTGTCCGGGACGGTGTCGACGGGTTTCTCATCCCGCCGCGGGAGATTGATATGATGGCCCGTCGCGCCATTGAAATCCTCTCTGATCCCGCCTTGGCGGAGCGCCTTGGCAAGCAGGGGCGGGAGCGCGCTGAAGGCAATTTTTGCACGAGCATAGTGATCCCGCGATATGTGTCATTTTATGAGCGGGTCATCGCGGAGGTTAAATAGGAAGCTCGAACGGAGCCGCGTTCATTCCTGTCCCCTTCACGGAAAGCGGGGGCCAGGTGGCTCCCCCTTCACTCCTCCTCCTACCCGCGGGCGCCATGGAATTTCCTCTTTGCTAGACGCAGATTCATGAATCGTGGGTCCTTGCTGTGATTCGTCAGGGCAATGTCCGGCCCCTTTTTGATTGGATTTTCCATCATGCCGTATCTGGTCGATGGGTATAATTTATCACGAAGATCAGGGCAGTTTAAGCAGCCGTCTTCTCGGGAGACTGACGCTGTAGTGCGGTATCTCAACCGTTTTGCCAGGCTGAAACGGACCAAGGTGACTGTGGTGTTCGACGGGTTTCCTCACGACGGGGATCGATCTCACGCCCTCTCTTCCACCTTTGATGCCATCAAGATTATTTACGCCGGGGCGGATTCAGATGCTGACGGAAGGATTCGAAAGCTGGTCGCTTCTCTAAAGAACCGGGCGGGCTGGATCGTAGTCTCAAGTGATCGCGCGGTGTATGGATACGCCCGCGCCAGCGGCGTGCGGGCCATGCGCTCTGAGGAGTTTCTTCAATCAGCCAACGCGCTCTTGTCTCAGCAGGGCAAAGATGAGGTGGAATCCACGGGCGGGGAAGTGGAATACTGGCTGAAGATTTTTGGAGAACCCAAGAAAGGGACCTCTTCGTAGGCATCCGCTTAACGGGACGAGCGGGGGGAGACTTTGCGGAGCCCTCGCTCCCATTGGGAACGGCTCATCACGATGCGGTTCCCGCGGAATTCGACTCCTTCCTGTTGTAATAATCTCTTCTGGATTTGAAAGTATTGAACCGCCTTGCTGATCACCAGGCGGCCGCCGGCACCCACGACACGATGCCACGGAACCGGTCGAGCCGATGATGAAGCGCTCATGGCCCATCCCACCATGCGTGCTGCATGAGGCTTTCCGGCCAGGCGCGCTACCTGCCCATAGGTGGCTACCTTTCCGCGCGGTATAAGGCGAACCACCCGATACACCTTCTCAAAGAAGCTCTCCATCAATCTCCTCTGTGCGAGTCCCGGGGCTGTCCGCCGCTCACCGTTAAAATCCTTTTACCTGACGCAGGGCCTCGTAAAGAATAATCGCCACGGCATTGGACAAGTTCAGACTTCGAGTGTCGTTCCACATGGGGATAGTGAGTCCCATCTGCGGGTGCGAGAAGATAAAGGGTTCCGGCAAGCCGTGTGTTTCGTTTCCAAAAATCAGGTAGTCACCTTCTTGAAAGCGAGCCTGCGTATAAAAGGTCGTGGCCTTGGTGCTGGCAAACCAGCACCGATCCGCTTGATGGTCTTTCCAGAACGACTCAAACGAATCATGGAATACAGGGCGCACCTTGTCCCAGTAGTCCAAGCCGGCGCGCCTCAAATAGTAATTGGTGGTCTCAAAGCCCAGGGGTTTGACCAGATGAAGTTCACTCTGCGTGATGGCGCACAAACGGGCGATGTTTCCGGTGTTCTGGGGAATCTGCGGCTCAACGAGGACGATGTGCACCCATAGATTCTATGGGAAGGATTCAAGCGATTCAAGAACCCGAAACAATTTTGTAACAATTCGACGTTAGTTTCGTCCCTTGTTGTGTATTGATACAACCGGGTTGTGATTCGAACATTTCAGACAGCCAGCGCTCAGGATGAAACACATTCTGGAGTTCGAACGATTTCAGGTTGGATACGACCATTGATCGTGAGCTTGGGTTGCCATACCAACAAGAATTAGGGCAAGACGAAAATTCATCTCCATTGAGGTGGCTTTGAATTCCGTTATTTTTTTCCGTCTTACGTAAGGAAGAGTTTTGAAGAATGGTGACTCAGAATGGATAAAGTGTTGTCAAGTGATTTTTTCTGCCCCTCACAGAGGCTCGAGGCGATGTTCCAAAACATTACAAATAGGGCTTGCTCTGAGGGAAGGAACGAAAGTATACTATTTCACAAGCTGGGCGGGAGGCTCTGCTCGGTGGCAACTCTCTCTCCGTTTGCCGGGCTTTATGGTGCGGAATTCAACAGAGAGAACCCAATCCATGCCAAGTGAAGGATATAGGTCAGACAACGTTTCAAGGGAGTACACGCTGAAGCTGGTGTGAAATCGCTTCATCGACCTCCGACGAACTCGCTCTCAGATCCGTTGTATACTTCGGCCTAAATCCGAAAACTGCAATTCGATAAAAAGAGGGTTCCACATGGAGGGTAGCCATGAAGAAACAGACCCTTAACCTCAAGCTTATCCTCACGTTCACGGTTCTGACCATCATCCTCACGTGGCTGGTTATTCTCACTTGGGAGCAATGGCTCCGTCTACCCTTTTACACCTGGGTTGAAGCTCACTATACCGGCACAGATCGGCAATATCGAATTGAGCAGCGCACCGAGCATTTCTTCATCTCCACCGCTGTCGATGTCATCGTGGTTACCCTGTTGCTCCGCCTCGTCAACCGCCAGCAACGCAAATTGCAGGCCAGTGAGGTCCGGTACCGGACCTTGTTTGAGCATGCCAATGATGGCATCGGGGTAGTGACTGCGACCGATCACCGGCTCGTGGAAGTCAACAACCGGTTTGGTGAGATCCTGGGATATCAGCCTCAGGCACTTCTTGGCAAAGACATTCGGGGTCTGGTGCGGGGAAACGGGGACCGGGCGGCCTCCGATGCGTTTATTGCGCTGTTGGACCGGATCGATTCGGGCGAGGGCGAGCTCACCATGCAGAAAGCGGGGGGGGAGACCCTGCCGGTCATGGTGTCGTTTAGCAAGCCGTCGATGGAAGAAGAGAAGCTCGTGGTTCTCATCATCCGCGACCTCTCCGAGCGCAAGCGGGCGGAGGCGAAGTTCTCCGGACTGCTCGAATCCTCTCCGGACGGGATCGTGATTTCCCGAAATGACGGAAAGATTGTTCTTATCAACGCTCAAACGGAGAAGATGTTCGGCTATCGCAAAGACGAGTTGTTCGACCAGCCTGTGGAGATCCTCATGCCGGAGCAATTCCGTTACCCGCATATGGAACACCGGGCAGGTTACCTCTCGGCGCCCCGTATCCGCCCCATGGGTTCGGGGCTGATTCTTTCCGCCCGACGGAAGGACGGGAGCGAGTTTCCGGTCGAGATTAACCTCACGCCCATGTTCACCGAAGATGGGCTCCTCGTCATCAGCGACATCCAGGATATCACCGAGACCAAGCGGGCGAAGGAAGCGCTGAGCAAACTCTCCAGTGCCGTGGAGCAGACCGCCGATACCGTCGCCATTACCAATAAGGAAGGGGTCATCGAGTACATCAACCCGGCCTTTGAGAAGTTGACCGGCTACACCATGCCGGAGGTGGTGGGCAAGACGTTCCGGATCCTCAAGTCGGGGAAGCATGAGCAGGAGTTTTATCGGAATCTTTGGGTGACGATCCTCTCGGGTCAGCCCTTCCGTGGTGTTTTGATCAATCAGAAAAGGAACGGGGAACTTTATTACGAAGAAAAGACGATCACGCCGTTGAAAGATGGCAAGGGGAATACGACGCACTTTGTTTCCACCGGGAAAGACATTACGGAGCGGAAGCAGGCCGAAGAATCGCTGCGGGATTCAGAGAAGCGCTACCGTTTGATGTTCAAGAGCAATCCGCTTCCCATGTGGGTCTACGACCTGGAGACCTTTGCCTTCCTGGACGTGAACGAAGCAGCGGTCCGTCACTACGGATATTCGCGCGATGAATTCCTCAACATGACCATCAAGGACATCCTCCCGTCCAATGGGGCTCCGGTGGTCCTGGACGGGGGTTCCGCCCTCCGCGAGGGACGTGAAATCGCGCCCGTCTGGCGTCACCGAAAGAACGAGGGAACCGTCATCTACGTGGAAATCAGCTCGCACACGCTGACCTTCGCGGGCAGGCCGGCGGAGATTGTACTCGCCAACGATGTGACCGAGCGAATGAAGGCGGAAGAGGCCGTGCGGGAGAGTGAAGAGCGCTATCGCATGCTGTTCACCAGTGCCAACGATGGAGTGTTTGTCAATACGCTGACCCCGGACGGCCGGATGGACCGGTTCATCGAGGTCAACGATGTCGCCTGCCAGAGCCTCGGGTACACGAGAGAGGAACTTCTGAAACGGACGCCAACCGACATCTATCCGGATGAGTTCCGCGGAGTCGTCCAATCCTTAATGCAGAGAATCCTGTCGGAGAAACACCTCCTTTTCGAGAGTGTGCAGGTGGCTGCGGGGGGCAGGAGATTCCCCGTTGAAATCAATCTCCATTTGTTTGACTATCGCGGGCAACCCCTCATTCTGTCGATCGTGCGCGATATCACGGAGCGGAAGCAGCTCGAGGCGGAAAAAGAAGAAATGCAGCGCCAACTGTTCCAGTCCTCCAAATTAGCTTCCATCGGAGAACTCTCGGCCGGGGTAGCGCATGAGATCGGGAATCCGCTGAATTCCATCATCAACTTCGGCCAGTTGCTCAAGGATGCCGGCCTGGCGAGGAGCGAAATTGAGCGGCAGGTCATCGATGGGGTCATTGATGAGGGGGGGCGCATCGCCAAGATTGTCCGGGACCTGCTGGCCTTCGCACGGCGCGATTCACAGGAGGTGGCCCGGGTCAATATCTCTGAGACCATTAAGAACTCCATGTCGTTGTTCGGCCGCCAATTGGATACGGATGGAATTTCCGTGGAAATCGATGTGGGGGAAGATATCCCGCCGGTCATGGCGAGCGGGTCTTTGCTCCGCCAGGTCATTGTCAACATGATCACCAATGCCCGCCATGCCTTAAGGGCGAAATCTACCGATAACAAGGTGTTTCGCATCACCGCTCAGGCGTTGGAGCGGGGAGACGGCACGGTCGTTCGCATCGAGTTCTTCGACAACGGAGTCGGAATCCCCCGGCAGAACCTCGACAAGGTGTTCGATCCGTTCTTCACCACGCGGCGCGACAGCGGGGGGACCGGACTGGGGTTGAGCCTGAGTTTCGGCATTATCCGCACCTATGGCGGGACGATCACCGTGGAGAGCGAAGAAGGGGCTTTTACGCGGTTCAGGGTCGAGCTTCCTGCTGCCACATCGAGGGAGGAGGAATATGCCTAGAGTCTTGTTGGTGGACGATGAGCCCAACGTGCGTTGGACGATGGCGGAATTCCTGACCCGGGCAGGCTATGAGGTCCTCACGGCCTCGGACTTTGACAGCGCCGTGGCCCATTTGGAAGCGGCCGCCTCACTCGATGTGGCGGTCTTTGACATCATCCTGCCGCGCAAGAGCGGGATTGAGTTGCTGAAAGAGGCTCACCGTCGGGATCCGGATCTGCCCGTCATCATGATCACCGCAGATCCTGACTTATCGCGGGTTCCCGAGATCGTCCGCGAGGGCGCCTACGATTTCATGGCCAAGCCGGTGGTGAAAAACGCGCTCATCAATGCGGTTTCCCGGGCGTTCGAAAAAAAGCGGCTGACGGACGAAAAGCGCCGGCTCGAGGAAGAGATCCGGCGGCATGCCGAACATCTCGAGGGCCTGGTCGCCGATCGCACGCGCGAGCTCGCGGAGGCCCACAATTTCCTGAACACGGTGCTCGAAAGCTCCACTGAATACGCCATTATTGCCATCGATACCGACGACCGCTTTACTCTTTTCAACCGGGGAGCGGAGCTCATGTTCGGGTATCTTGCCGAGCAGGCCTTGGGGAAAGAGGTCAGGGAGATCGTGGCGGACGCGAAGTTCGGGCCGGAGGACAAGCCCTTGCTGAAGTGCGGGGAGGAGGCCGTCGCCACGGGACGCCACGTGGTGGAGATCCGGTTGGCCCGGGCCGACGGCAGTTGCTTTGTCGCCTCCGTGGCCATGACACCTCTTCGGAAAGCCGACGGGCCTCTGCTCGGATATTTGGGCATCATCAAGGATCTGACCGTGGAACGGGAAAAGGAAGAGGAACTGCGGCGAATGCAGGCCCGGCTGGCCCACAACGAGAAGATTGCCGCCCTTGGCCGGGTGGCAGCCCAGGTCGCACACGAAGTCAAGAATCCTCTCGCCGGCCTGAAACTCTATTCCCTCCACCTGAAGAACAAGGTGGCCGGACAACTGGGTCCGGCCGAAATGGAATTGGTGGAGAAGATCGTCCTCAGTATTGACCACCTCTCGGATACGGTGGAAAAGGTCCTGGACTTTGCCCGACCGGTCAAACTGGTGCGCCAACCGGTCGATCTCAATGGCGTCGTCAACGAAGCCTTCCACATGCTTGAGTCCCAGATGGTCGCCAACAAGATTGAGAAGGATCTGAGCCTCGCCGGCCCCGATGCGGGCGGTATGCTGGATGAGACTTCGATCCGTTCCGCCGTGGTGAATCTCATGGTCAACGCCATTCAAGCGATGCCGGACGGCGGCCGACTCCATGTGACGACGACGCGATCGAATAGACAACTGACTTTGACCATTTCGGATACGGGATGCGGGATGAGTGAAGAGCAAGCGAAGAACGTCTTTGAACCCTTCTATACGACCAAGAACAAAGGGCTCGGTCTGGGGATGCCGTACGCCAGGAAGGTGATCGAAGAACACGGGGGGACCATCCAGCTCAAGAGCCGGCTGGGAGAGGGTACTCAAACGGAGATTACATTGCCAGTCGAGGAGTAATATACCCATGCGAGCCAATGAGAGGATTCTCGTCGTAGACGACGAAAGCAGTATCAGCGGGGCGATGAAGGTGATTTTGGGGGAGCGCGGATACGAGGTCAAAACGGCGGAAAGCGTCGGCCAGGCCACGACCATCCTTAACGGCCGCCCATTCGACCTGGTGTTCACCGATCTCAAGCTCCCGGATGCCTCCGGGATTGACCTGCTCGGACAGATTAAGAGCGATACTCCGGACACGGAAGTCATCCTGATGACGGCCCATGGCTCTCTCGACGTCACCATCGAAGCGATCAAGAAGGGGGCCTATTACTACATTGAGAAGCCCTTCGTCCCCGACCAGGTGGTCATGCTGGCTCAGCGGGCCCTGGAGGCCGCCGCCTTTCGTCGCGAGAATCAAACTCTCAAACGGGTGCTGACAAGCGAGGACGAGGCCTTTGGGATCATCGGACGCAGTCCCAAGATGCGCCAGATTTATGACACCATCCGCGCCACCGCGGCGGCGGATGCTTCGGTGCTGATCGAAGGAGAAAGCGGGACAGGAAAGGAACTCATCGCCCGGGCCTTTCATCTTCAGGGAACCCGCGCCGACCGGCCCTTTGTGTGCATTAACTGCGCCGCCATCCCGCGTGACCTGATCGAGTCGGAATTGTTCGGCTACAAAAAGGGAGCTTTCACCGGCGCGGACCGCGATAAACGGGGATTGATGGAAACCGCCTCCGGCGGGACGCTGCTGCTGGACGAGATTGCCGAAATGCCGGTGCACCTTCAGACCAAACTGCTTCGGGTCTTGCAGCAACGAAAACTCCGCCGCGTCGGGGATGAACAGGAAGTGGATGTGGATTTCAAGTTGATTTCTGCCACCAACCGCGACACCCTGCAAGCCATCCAACAGGGGGAGTTGAGGGAAGATCTCTATTACCGCATCAGCACGATCAAGATTAAGGTCCCTCCCCTGCGAGAACGGCTCGATGACCTGGTCCTTCTCGCTGAGCGTTTCCTGGAACGATACAGCAAGAAGTATAACAAACATATCGTGGGGATCGCACAGCCGACCTTTGCGCTGCTGGCACGATATCCTTGGCCCGGCAATGTCCGGGAACTGGAGAGTGTCGTGGAGCATTCCGTCCTCTTTTGCCAGGGTGAACACCTTGAGCCGCAAAACCTGCCCGAACACATCCAGGCCGCCCGGAGCAGTCGCTTCCGATGCGACGTGCTTCCTTATATGACCCTGGAAGAGATCGAGCGAGACGTGATTGAACAAACACTCGAACGAACGGGAGGTAATGTAAAGAAGACCGCTGAAATATTGAACCTCCATCGCCCCACCCTGTATCGCAAGCTGCGAAGCTATGGGATTAAAGGAAAACGCGCTGTTTCATAATAGAACACAATGTTGTGTGTGTTTCATAAAAAAACAGCTTGTGATCCCATATTCATTTTCTTTCTATCCTTTTAGCGAACCCTAAGGTCGTCCCTCGATAAATATTGTTGCGCCGATTCCAGCCAACCCAGTGTGCAGAAACAATTGCTTGGCGGGTTCTTTGCTTCAATTCACCTTACCAATCCAGTATTTCCACTATTTGCATGCAACTTATTGCATTAGTGGTGCATGAGTTGCTGGTACTACTGCCTTGTTGAAGGACCTTGTACTCGCCGCCGAGTCCTCCGGGAATCCCCCCGCAATGCCAGGGGGAGGGTACAACCTCGGGCCGGAGTTTATACTCTGAGACAAGTGTCCGGTTCCAGAGTACATGTGGAGTCGATTGCGCAAGTGATCTGGGTTTGGTCGCGGTGTCGTGCTATTCCCGGCCGTAGACTTGCCTCTTTCGCCACGCAGTATTCGGTTCAGACGTTGCCCAAAGGTAAGATGAAGATGGAGTAGCCCGTGGCAGAGAAAATCAAAATCCTCATCATCGATGATGAGCCAAGCGTTGTGGACGCTGTCAAACTGATCTTGAATGACAACGGCTATGACGCGGTGGGCGCCATGACCGGCCGCGATGGGATTGAAGAAGGTCAGCGGGCACGATTTGATTTGACGATCACCGATCTCCGTCTTCCGGATATGTCTGGCTTTGATGTCCTCCGCTGGATCCGTGGGAAGGATCCGCAAAACCGCGTCATCATCATTACCTCCCATAGCACCCCTGAGGTTCTGACCAAGGCAAGAAACGGGGGCGCGGTCGATGTCCTTCCCAAACCATTCTCTCCGAATCAACTCATCCAACTGGTCAACCACGCCTTGGCCATTCGTTGAGCCCACGTCGTTGATTCTGAGCGCCTCCCATAGCATTTAATCCTCCCCAATTCCACATCGAAGTTTAATATTTCAAAATCGATACATAGTATCAATTTGAAACACAATATCGTAAAAGTGATTCATTACTCATATGTGTTCTCGTCCAAATCGAAGTGTTATTTGTTTGTAAGTTATTGTATTTAATATGATTGTATTAATAGCTTACGTTGGCATCACATTTGCTCTTAGGTTTGTTCGTGTGGATGGAACTGTGTTCTTCTATGCAGGCAATTTCGGTGAATCTGGACTCATTTGAGGGATCGATGATTCTTGATAGACGAAACTTCAGAGGATGCTGTTGGTTATTTCATGGAGATGAGTCAAATCCGCGCACGCTCCGTCTTGCAGTTTCCAAGTCTGCTGGAAATTACAGCGAGCGCGAAAGCAGGACTACTTCAAGCAAGGGGGGTGCGTGGAAAGACGCGAGACCTGGAATTTTTTAACTAGAACAAAAACAACAATAACCAATGACGCTCTGTAGTATCGGCGCCAAGGAGAAAAACATGAACAAAAGAAAGATAACCGCTTCAGAAAACCTAACCAGCCGCAAAGGGCAGTGGGCGTCATTTGCCGTGGCGTTCCTGCTTCTTGCTGTGTTGGCGTGGACCGGGACCATCGTGGCCCAGGGTCCGATTTCACCGACACAGTTCGACGTGACCGGCTTCCTCCAGGAAGCGACGTTGACGACCCCCGGTGATGCGCACTCGGGTGGCCAGCTGAAAGTCAATGGCCACGTGATTACCGTACCGCGGGAAACGATTGTGGTCCTTCCTGCCAACCAGCTCACGTGGCAGGAGCTCTTTGCTCAGTCGCCAGCCCCTTACACGAACGTATCGACGGGCTTGGCGATGGCCGACGTTCCAACGCCTCTCACCCAGTATGAAGTCGAGGCGGTGGGCAACCGCGTGGGTGACACCTACATTGCCGGGCTCATCTACATCTCCCAGCAGACCCTGAACTCAGGGGCGGGGTTCATCAATTTCATCGACTATACCTTGGGTGAAATGCGCGTGGGTGGAGTCATCAACGACGCGAACTGCGCACAGGGTGGTACTGCCGCATCGAACCCCCTCTGCTCCGGCGCACGGGTACGACTCAACGACCCGACGGGAAAGTTCGGTCGGGCAAATACCCCGGATCAACGCTTCACGCTTGACCCCGATAACCCCACGGTTATGAGCGGGACCGGCTACCCTGCCTGCTTGCCGCGCACCGATCCAGCCGGGGCGGCACCCGATGCTCTGTGCCCCGAGGGCCAGCGCCCGAAGGATCTGACGGGTGCTTATGTTGGCAAGTTCTTCACGAATGCTCCAGTAGCTGCCCCCGGAGTGACGCCGATGCCGGATCCAAACATCCAGGCGCCCTTCGAAGTGGGTGACTACATCACCTTCGCGGGAACGCTCGTTACCGACAACGCGGCGGCTCCCACTGCGGGCCCATGGCCAGCTAATGGCGCCGCAGGCACCTACATCTCTGCTCACACCATCACCAGCAACGTCGCCATCTTCACCGCCGCGGGAACCGCTCCCGCGTACGTGATGACCGATACCTTCATTCTCGGTACTGGCGGCTTGACGGTCCTTGGCGCTGCTGAGGCCGTGATCCGAACCCGGTTTGAAGGGATGACCACCGACTTCAGCCGGCAGATCCACCTCTATGGAATCGATTATAACGCCTCCACTGGGGCCCCCAGTGATCGCGATTGGGGTACCATCGGCGTCGATCCGGGTCCGCCCGCGGGCGCAGTTCTGGGCCGTTGGCGCTTTCGTCCTCCGTGCGCACCTTTTGGGACCGTTCCAACAAAACCTGACAAGCAGTGCGTCATGAATGCGTTGGGTGTCTTCCTGCCGGCGACGCGTGAGATGCGTGCTGTAATCGAAGGCGCATGGGTTCCCGGGCAGACCACCACCTATGCGAACGGACTCATTGCCGGGCAGTACCACGCCCCCATCACCGAGTTGATCTTCCCGGAAAACATCCCTGGAAGCCCGATCGTTCCGAACAACTTTGAGGCGATCCCGTTCCTGGCCTGTGGCGGTTATTCGTCCACCACGGGAGTGCTTGGCGGGCAGCTCAGTCCTTGGCCCGGTGCTGCGGCTCCCTCGCTTGCGAATTGCGCAGGGGCCGTGACGCCTCCAGTTGCCAACGCCGGTCTCGCTCAGACAGTGGCTTCTGGTGCGGCCGTGACACTCAACGGCAGCGCCACCGGGACGGCCCCTTTGACATTCGCTTGGGCCCAAAATCCGGCGGATGCTACCCAGGTGGTCCTCACCGGCGCGAATACAGCCAATCCGACCTTTACGGCACCCGTTGTCGGAGTGACGACAGTGTTGAACTTCACCTTGACGGTGACGAACAGCGCTGGATCCTCTTCAGCCTCCGTGACGGTCACGGTCGACGCAGCAGCGGCTCCTACGGTCAGCGTTCCAGCGCCCCAGACAGTGATTTCCGGAACGCTGGTGACCTTGACGGCCACTTGCACTGATCCGCTTGGACTGGCCTGCACCTTCAGCTGGCTCCAGACGGCACCTGCGGCACCGGTCGTAATCAACCCGAACCCATTCAGCGGCGCGACCATTAGCTTCACACTCACGCTGCCGGTGGGTACGACCACCAGCACGGTCCTACAGTTCCAGGTGATTGCGACGAACTCTGCAGGCGTCAGCTCCTCAGCCGGGTCAACCTCAGTGACTGTGAACCCAGCTCCGGACGCTGTCATCATCACGTCAGCGGTCTACCGGATCTCGAAGCAGAGGTTGGACCTCACCGCTTCATCGTCAGTCATCAGCCCGAACATCATCCTGACCTTGCAGCCTTACGTCACGACCTCGGGAGCTACCTTCAACCCCTTGACTCTGGGGGCCGGGAGCAACATCATGACAAACACCGGTGGTGGTCTCTACACCATGACCCTGGTGGGCGCACCTGAGCCCGCCGTGCCACCGGCAACGCCTATCATCGTCACCTCCAACATCGGAGGGAGAGCGACCTCAGCGTTGACCCTGATCCGGCAGTAAGTTAGCGAGTTCCTCACCGGTCGGAGAGCAGAATCTGCTCTTCGACCGGTTTTTTTTTGCAAGTTCACCCCTGCTGCCTCTAAGGACCAAAAGACCTTGGCATTGGGCAAAGTCGGATAGGGGTGAAATTGAAATCTAGACTTTGCCCCGAGAAACGGCTCAGTGTGCCCCCCCTTACCCAGCCCACCTTGAAAAATTGGCTCAAACTTTCCATTGATCTGCTGTGCTCCAAAGATTCTCCCAAAATATCCCATTCCAGAAAGTAAATTCCTCTCACCGCCAGCGTCCAGACCACCGATTTCAATTGAAAGTTTTTTCGCATTAGGTATATTTTTGTACACTTTTGCTCACCCTATATACGCGAATGATACAGATGTTCTAGATTGGCCCATCGCTGAGGCGGTGACTGACCAAGGTTCTTGGGGCATTACTTGATGCATAGGCTGAAGAAGGGCATGACGACGTGGAGACTCGGAACAAATAAATTCATCCTCAAGGAGAAGCAAGCATGAAATGGCTCTTACGAAGCGTATGTATGGTTTTAGTTTTTTGCATGGGGGCAGTATGCGCTCAAGCGCAAACATGCTCCACCTCGGTGGCCCAATTGATCAGCCCTGCGTCTGGGTCCACACTGGTTCCGAACCCAACAACAGGTGCGATCGACCTCTTGTGGTGCAATGCCAGCGCCGACTACTTTGTAACCATCGAAAGCGTACCCGGTGCCCATGATATTTTCTTTAACTTCACCGGAGGGGTAGGCGGCGGGGCCGGCCAGAATTTTCTGAACCTTGGTCCGGCTTGCAACATCCCCACTGCAACGAGCCCTACGACGGGGTGTATCCCCGCGCTCGGCGAAACCATTTTCTTCACGTTGCAGACGGTGAAAAATAAACAGATTTTGGGCTCTTTCCAGTACACCTTTACGGCCCCCGGCACGCCCGCAAACAAGGCCGCAGTCATAGTGGCCCCCACGCCGGGGTTGACACTGACCTCCTCGGAGGTGAACTTTAGTTGGTCAGAGAACCTTGCGACTGAAACCTATCTGCAAGTGGGTTCCACGCTGGGCGGACAAGAGTTTTATAGTGCGGGACAAGGGACCAACGTCTCAACCCAGGTGATCGGACTGCCGACTGACGGCACCCCGGTCTTCGTACGGCTGTGGTCGAATATTGGAGGTTCGTGGTCATTCAACGATTACAACTACGTGGCTTGTTTGGGTTGTACTCCGACAACCGCACGGATGACAACTCCTGCCACAGGATCAACCTTGACGACCTCCGAGGTGACTTTCTCTTGGAGCACCAGCCTGGCCACAGAGTATTATCTGCAGGTGGGCACGGCGCCGGGCGGGCAAGACCTCTTCAGCGCAGGACTGGGACCAAACTTGTCGGCATTGGTGTCGGGCCTTCCCATCGGCGGCCAGCCGGTGTTTGTGCGGCTCTGGTCGAACGTGAATGGGGCCTGGTTGTTCAACGACTCCAGCTACCTCGCCTGCACCGGGTGCACCCCCACTACAGCGACAATGTCGAGCCCCGGGCCGGGAACGACACTCACCTCCTCGGTAGAGACCTTCAATTGGAGCACTAGTCTGGCGTCGCAGCACTATCTGCAGGTTGGGACGACCCCTGGAGGCCAGGAGATTTACAGTAGTGGTGAAGGGGCGAACTTGTCGGCCCAGGTGATGGCCCTGCCTAACGATGGCAGCCCGGTGCATGTGCGGTTGTGGTCGAATGTCGGTGGCGCGTGGCTGTTCAATGATTATACTTATTCAGCCTGCACGGGATGTACCGCTACAAAGGCCGCTATGACAAGTCCTGCTGTCGGGGCGATCCTGAACTCCACCTCCCCGACCTTCTCGTGGACCACGAGCCTGGCTTCCCAAACGTACCTCCAAGTGGGAAGGACCCAGGGCGGACAGGATATTTATAGCGCGGGACAAGGCTTGGGCCTTTCGACCGCGGTGGCTGGGGTTCCGAATGATGGAAGCTCCATCTTCGTCCGGCTGTGGACCAATGTCGGTGGGGCGTGGTTGTTCAATGACTATAACTACAAGGCCTGTACCGGGTGCAAGTAGAGAGAAGCGGATCGATGGACCTCGACAAATCGATCCTAAGGCACTAAACGCTGAGCAGCACGCAGTGGGTACCAAAGCAGCCCCGGGATTTCGGAAGTGGATTCCGAAATCCCGGGGCATTTTAGTTCCACCGGCCGGATCGAGCTGGTCGATTCAATCGTTCGTACGAGCCCATCGGAACCGGGTGTCTCGATTGCTGTGTCCTCACAGTAGATTCTGTTCCTTCTGATTCACCCTTCCCTTCACAAGCGTGATCATCAGTGTGGCAAACTTGAAAACTCAAGAATGTGGTTCGAAGGGTGGCAGGAAACATTCATTGAAAATTCTTCTCTCCCACCGGGCCAGGGCCAATTCCATTCATCAGTTGCTCCCGGGAATGACTCCGCTCTGGAACCAGCGGCGAGAAGTAAGGTATTGGATCGGGCCGATTGCGACGGGGTCATGAGCCTTCCACGGATCGGCTGCTGAAATCTGAAATTTCAAATTTGAGATTGCGGGTCTGCTGGGCAACGATTAAGGAGAAATGTCCCGAAAAGGAGATCCCGTGTCTCCTCGGACGAGGGAGAGGAGAGTGACCTGTGAATCATTACGATCAGTCGGGATCAGCAAGTTTTAATTCTTCCGGGGATCAGGCCTTGTCCGTTGGGCGGGTTCGGGAGAGTCGGCTGACGACTCTTGGGCGAAGGATTCCCCTGTGTCGACAGGCCTCTATTAACCTTAACGTCAGCTGTAACACATAGAAAATTCACCATTTGACAACACAAGCTTGGGGTGTAGTATTCATATTGGTTGTATGTAATAAAATCCATCACTTCCAGTCGAATAAATATGAACTCATCAAATCAAAAGCCTTTTGGTATCGATTTTTTTTTCATTGGATTAGTCTTGGCAACTTTCTTCCTCTTGAACCCAATAGGGACGGGGCAACTGACCGCAGCAACCAGTCATAGCAATGGGCCCGTCTCGACGGCAACTTCACAGTCAAAAGGACCAGAATTGAATTCGTTTGCAGCCGCTGGATTCGATAGGGGAGGCAAGTTCGATCGGACTGCGGCCAACGATGTCTTCAACGAAGCTTCAACCCATCCGAGCATACAAACCGGCGCCTCTCGCTCTCGGGTGAACTACCCAGCACAATTGAGTCAGAGCCCTGTCGCGGGGGTGGGCCTCAATGGCGAGAGCGAAGCTGTTCTTCTCGCCGCAAACCTAGTGGGCGCCAATTCCTCGTCCTCACCGAGTGAATTCTTTGCTTGCCCGACAATTCCCATACAGCCAGCGACACTTCCAAATGGACTGCTGGGGGTACCTTTCAGCCAGACGCTCGTTGCCAGTGGTGGAGTGTCTCCGTACAGTTTTGCAACTGTTCCCGCTATTCTTCCCGCCGGGTTGACGCTTTCTTCAAGCGGTACACTTTCAGGGACGCCCACGGCGACGGGCCTTTTTTCTTTTACGGTGACTGCAACCGATGCGAATAATTGCACGGGAAGCATGGCATACTCAGTCGCCATTAACTGTCCGACGATCGCCTTGTCACCGGACACACTTCCCAATGGCGTTGTGGGAGCGGCCTATAACCAGTCGATCTCAATCAGTGGTTCATCCGGCTTCACTTTTTCAGTCCCTCCGGGAGGCTTGCCGCCTGGTTTGACGCTCTCGCCCACGGGTACCCTTACGGGCACACCGACTGCAGCGGGCACTTATTCATTTACCGTGACTGCCACTGGCCAGAACAATTGCGGCGGCAGTAAGATTTATACCCTGATTGTGACCACTGCGGTGTGTACCCCGGTGACCCTGTCGCCCGCAACATTGCCGGGAGGCGTAGTAGGGACAGCGTACAACCAGACGATCACCGGAAGCGGCTCTTTAACCTATACCTTCACCATCTCCACGGGCGGTTTGCCGCAGGGGTTGGCGCTCACGCCCTTCGGCGCCCTCATCGGGACGCCGACCAAGCCTGGCGCATTCCCTTTCACGGTCAAGGCGACCGCCACGAACGGTTGCACTGGGACGCAGGCATACACGATCACTATTAATCCCTCTGGGTGTCCAGCCATTACCTTCTCGCCAGCTTCGCTCCCTGCAGGCATTGTCGACACGCCCTACAACCAGACCATCACGACCAGTGGAGATCCACTACCCTCTACCTATTCGGCGCCGCCCGGGGTCTTGCCTCCGGGTTTGATACTCAGCGTGAATGGCGCACTCTCAGGAACTCCAGCGTCGGCCGGGACGTTTTCCTTTACAGTCACGGCGACGGATCTTAATGGGTGTGCGGCGAGCCAGAACTATTCCATTACCATTTCAGGGTCCACGAACTCACACTCTCAACTGAATCTTTCTCTGCCCCAGGGAGGTGCTGGGACCACTTCAACGATCGGAGGCGCGGGCAGTGTTCGGACAGGGTATGCGACGGTCACATTGAATTCGGGTACGTCAACCGACGGCACGGCCGTGTTCAGTCTTAGCTCGAATGGTTTTGTCGTCACTGAGGCGGGTGTACCCGCTTCGCCGCCGACCACGCATGCCAAGATCTTCATCGACTTTCGCAGCAGTGTTCCCGCCAAAACCGCGCGGCTCAATGCAGGCACCATTAACATCAACACCGGCTGTGCCATCGTGAACCGCGGCACGGGTCCGGCGCATATTACCTACACCCTGAGGGATTCCACCGGCACAACAACCCTCGCTACAGGAACTCAGACCTTGGATCAAGGTGCGCACGACGCCCGCTTCATCGACCAGATCAACGAGAAGGCCCCGAGCTTTGTGGTGCCACAAGATTTCAGTACCATCACGAAGTTCGGCTCGCTTGAAATTCAAAGCGATCAGCCTCTATCGATTCTTGCGCTGCGATTGACCGGCAACCAACGTGGCGACACCCTGCTGACCACCACTCCCATTGCCGATCTCACGAAACCGCTATCGAGCAATGCGCTTTACTTCCCCCAGGTGGTCGATGGGGGAGGCTATCAGACGACCGTTATTCTGCTGAATACCTCTGCGGGAACCGAGACCGGGATGTTGAGCCTGTTCAACGACTCGGGCTCGCCTCTTGCCGTCAAGCAGAGCGGTGGAGCATCTAACTCGTCGTTCCGCTACAGCATTCCGCCCGGTGGGGTATTCCTCCTGGAGACCGATGGCTCTCCAGGGACCATCAACGCCGGTTCGGTGCAGGTCATACCCGATCAAGGGACCTCTTCACCCGTAGGGGCCGGGGTGTTCCGATTCACCCAGAATGGCATTGTCGTCACCGAGTCAGGGATTCCGGCGGCCAACCCTACGACTCATGCCCGCATATACGTCGACACGTCCGGCGGCCACAACACGGGACTTGCCCTTGCTGCCCCCACGGGCGATCCCGTCAGTGTTGTGGTGAGTGCTTTTCAGTCCGATGGCAACACGCCCGCAGGGACGGGAAAGGCCGTGCTGTTAAGTGGTAAGGGACACACCGCACAATTCGTGGGGGAGATGATTTCCAGTTTTCCCAGCGGGTTCACTGGAGTTCTGGATATCCATTCGACCTCTCCCTTTGTGGCGCTGACCCTGCGTTCGCTCGACAACCGGCGCGATTTCCTTTTGACGACCTTCCCCATTGCGGACTACAGCCAGCCGGCAGTCGCGCCGCTTGTCTTTCCGCACATCGTGGATGGGGGAGGGTACCTCACGCAATTTATCTTGTTGGATACCGGGGATGCCGCCAGTACCACCTTGAACTTCTTTGACGATAAGGGCTCCCCTTTGCCGGTGGGAAAGATGGCAGGAAGATAGCAGGACGTTGAGCTCCAGACGATGGAGCATTCAAGATGGATGTTCGTCACTTGTCGGGGTTTTGGAATCAGGGCTTCTCCGGGAAGGGGGAAGTGGACTGATAAATCGTATTGACTCGACGCCGTCCTTCAACAAAACAATCTGGTCGACATGAGAATGACACAATTTTCGGCTATTAGTCATGCGGGGGATTTGATGGGTTCACCTTTGGGGAGCGAACTTTTTTTCCGCCTCGTGCGGAGTTCGATATCCTCCCGTCTTCCATGAAGGCCCCGCAGGGTTGAGCCAACCTTTGAGGGTCGGCAATCACATGAATGAATCCAACCACCCTGCCTGGTATGCCGTTTGGACCGCAAGCCGCCACGAGAAAGTGGTGAATCTCGAGTTGTCGAAGAAGAGATTGGAGACTTTCTTGCCGCTCATGAAAGTCCTCAGCCAGTGGAAGGACCGGCGCAAGCTTGTCGAAAAGCCGCTTTTCCCGGGCTATCTATTCGTGCACACCACACTGGACCATCGTCTTGATGTTTTGAAGACGTCCGGGGTTGTTCAAATCGTGGGAATCAAGAACGTCCCGGAGCCCATCCCAGATCAGCAAATCGAAAACATTCAAATTCTTTTGCGGTCGGATTTGAAATATGACCCGCATCCCTCCCTGACCGTTGGTCAGCGGGTGCGTGTAAGAACAGGAGCCTTGCAGGGTTGTGAAGGGATTCTCGTACGAAAGAAAAATCTCTCGACGCTGGTTCTCTCTATTGAGTTATTGCAACAGGCCGTGGCGGTGGAGGTGGATGCCTTAAACGTTGAGCCACTTCACTAACGGGCGAAGAGGATTGCCTTTCGCCCCGATAAGACCTTTCCGGGAGCGATGAGTATATAGTCTCCTTTCAGACCACTTGTTGCGCCAGACCTTTTGTGTCAACCACTCTTCATCTGGAGGGTTTGATTTTTTTAAATTTGTGGGGGGGGGGGAAAGGATTTCCTAAAAAAAATTGTTTGTCTCTGATTTTGCAAAAGTGTATAATATTGCACAGTTAGTGCATTTGATGAATTAAGTGGGGGAAAAGTCAAGGTATTAGTTTTTAAGCGTCGGAAGTGGTTGTAACTGCGGGAATTGCGAATCGAGGCTTTTTGTTCAATGTGTTTTAAAATAAGGGCCAACGGCCTTCAAACCTAACAGACACGCGAACCGGACGTTTTGGTTTTTCGAGTGTTTCAGATTCCTGATCATGTCTTTGTATAATTGCGGAGTGTGTGGGTTTTTGGTCTCAGATTGACGTCTCGCCTCACGTTCTATTCGGGCGAATCCTCTCACTCCTGTATTGAAACGGCTGTATTTTTGAAGCAGGGGCGGAGTTCAGACGATCCAACGGGGTATGGGCGCATCGATATGAAAGGCGCATTTGTTTTGGATGGGAATCATTGTAGTTCGGCGATTCGAGCAAAGGGGGCGCTTGAGGGGACCGGTCGGTTCAATCAGGTTTCCGGTGTGGTTTCCCAATTGCTCTTATTAAAGAAAGTTTCACGGCCCGGGCTCTCTGGGTCGGAGGGCCCCGCATACTCTGGCGCGAAGACCGAAGCAGGAAATGTTGCGGCCAGGGGTGCTCTTAAGACTCTTGTCGAAATCCATTGCGCGTAATCGGTCTTCCCGCTCGAAAAGGGACCCTTGTAACCGGTCGATTGTGACTGAGAGGGCGAAGCTATAAAAGGGGACTCTGCGGAGGCACTCGATTCAAGTCGACTCGGCTCTCTGTCCTTCGTCGGAACAAACAAACCGGGCTTGTGCTGCAAAGCAACGATTGAGCCGACGATGAAAGAAACAGGGTGAGCGCAGCCGTGATTTCCCTTGACTTTCCGTATTCGCGGAGAATACCATAAATCAAACAACGCAGTCGTTTGACTGGAGGAGGCGTCGCATGAACCCCCTTTTCATCAGGAAGGATTGGTTTGCAAAGCTGATCATCGGCCTGCTGATTTTATCAATCAACTGTTTTTATGTTCCGATGACGCCCGTCTTTGGGGCGGCGATGCCCATTGGACAAATGGTTGTCAGCGGGACCGCCTCTACGACGCAAGCGGAGTCTACCGTCTTTAATGGAGATGTTGTCAGTACGAGTCCCGGTCAACCCGTGGCCATCACGTTGAAGAACGCGGGGCTGCTCAATGTTGCGGGCGCTTCTCAGGTTCGACTGGAGCAGGACAGCGGCAATTACAGGGTGGAGTTGACCCGCGGTGAAGTTCTGTACTCTTCGCCGAAGCTGAGTCATGAGGGCATGAAGATCCGTGCTTCGGGCGTGGAGATATCCATCGCTGCAGCCAGCGCGGCCAGAGGGAAGGTCATGAGCACGCCGGAATATATCCTAGTGAGTTCTCTCTCCGGCGAGCTACAGGTCGCCAGCAACGGTCGGTCTTATGCAGTAAGCGAGGGCGATTCCAGCGTGATCCCAATCGCTGCGGCTTCAAATGCAGGCTCAAATAATCCGAGGCCGGACAACGCAACGTCGAAAAATAAGAAGAAGGCGGGAACGGGAGCGAGTGCTCCTGCCGGAAGCAATGGATTTTTTGGATTGGGTGCGGCTGCGACTGCTGCCATCGTCGCGGGAATCGGCGTTGGCACAGGAATCATCATTTGGCAGGCCACGAAGAACGATAGCAGTCCGTCCCGGCCATAGATGGGTCGGCGCTTGCGTCCGCCGGGTTTGTGGCGGATTCGGTCGGTTTAATCTAGTCGGTAGTTGTAAGCATAATACGGCATTCTCCTTCCAATATATAGCAGCATTTGCTACTCCTCCGAACATCTCCCGATTAGAACGGGCCAATCTCTCGTGGTGTCCGCGGACCCGGTGATTAGTTCCTGTGCGCGTTCTATCTCCACGTTCTTCCAGGTTCCTCTTTTCAGCTGTTCTGTCGCGACCAACTGAATAGATCCGCCACGCAGCCGGCGGACCTTTGACCAAATAGACCGAATAGACCGAAAAGACTGAATAGACCGGACAGACGGAACAGACCCAATAGATTGAATCCGACACGCAGCCGGCGGACGCACGCGCTGACCGAATAGACTGAACAGACTGAATAGACCGGATAGACCGAATCGTGAGAAAGCCGAAACTTATGAAACCAACAAATCTCCTGATTTTATTCATCGGTCTCCTTGCCGGCCTCTCAACGGGATCTCTGGGGCAGACGCGAGTAGGGGACCAGAGGCCTGGCGAACCGCCATCGGCGCAATGGCCCCGGGGAGAAACCGGTAGTGACGAAATCAACACCCTGAACCAGGCGCTGGCGAAGCGGGCGGCGAGTCGGACCACCAACAGCGACTCGGGATCGGACTATGTCATCGGGGCCAACGATCTGGTAGAGATTGCGGTCTTCGATATCAAGGATCTCGACCGGGTCGTGCGGGTGAGCAACCAGGGGAGGATTTCGCTCCCGTTGATTGGCTCCCTGCAGGCTTCGGGTCTGACGGCCCGCGAACTGGAGGTGGTAATTGCCGAACTGTTGCGCCAGAAATACGTCAAGAATCCGCAGGTCAGCGTTTTCATCAAGGAGTTTCAAAGTCGTCCCGTCGCGATTTATGGGGCCGTAAAGAAGCCCGGCATTGTGCAGCTTCAGTCTCCGCGGACCTTGATTGAAATGCTGGCAATGGCAGAAGGGTTTTCCGAGGACGCCGGCGATTCTGTCACCGTCAGGAGACACTCCGCCTTGGAGATGGCTTCTTCCACGGCGCCGTCAAAGGAGGGCGAGATCGGCAGTTCAGGGGCTCCCAGCGCCCCGGAAGTTGCGCCGGACGGTTCCGGCTCCAAAGGTTCCTCCGGGCAAGTAGAGATCATCAAGGTCAAGATCAGCGATCTGATCAACTCGAACGAGCCCCGATATAACCTCCTCATTCAACCCGGCGACGCCATTAATGTCGCGAAGGCAGGAATTGTTTACGTCACCGGGGATGTGGGACGCCCGGGTGGATTTGTGCTTAAGGAGCGCGAATCACTCACCGTGTTGCAGGCTGTCTCGTTGGCCGAAGGCGTCCACGCCACTGCCGCAAAGAAGGCTGCCCGTATCATTCGCAAACACGAGGATGGAACGAAAGAGGAGATCCCGATCAACCTGGCCAAGGTCTTTGAAGGGAAAGAGCCTGACATGACGCTGCAAAACAATGACGTCCTGTTCATCCCTGCCAGCGCCAGCAAGAGCGCCCTGCGTCGAGGGGCCGAGGCAGCTCTACAGACAGCCACGGGAATTGCGATCTATCGGAGATAGGTGAGGCGGTCCATTTCGTCTATTCGGTCTGTTCAGTCTGTTCGGTCGGGGTCGTCGAGTGGGTTTTAGGGGTTTGATGTGGGTAGAAGTTTCTTAGTGCATCCTTTTCAGAATGTTGCTAATCGTTGTTGAAATGGTTGTGCACAAGGTCCCCCGGTGAACCACCGCGGAGCAGACCGATTAAACCAAGTAGACCCACCGAAGACCCGGCGAACCCCCGACCGAACAGACTGAACAGACCGAATCCGCCAAAACCCCGGCGGACGCAGGCGCAGACCGAATAGACCGAACGGACCGAATAGACTGGACAGACGGAACAGACCGAAAAGCCTTCCTGGAAAAATCTATGGATGAAGCCATCGAAGACAAACTCGTACCTCGCCATCGCGAGCCGACCGCGCTGGCCCGACGCTCGGAGCTGGAACCCTTGATGACGCCCTGGGAGGAGGAACCTCCCCCCAAGGTGCGCGACTTCTATCGGATCATCAAGAAACGCCGTTGGGTCGTTTTCACCGTGCTGGTCACCATGGTCACGGTCGTCACCATTTATTCCTTCAAGGCAACGCCGATTTATGAGGCCAAGGCGTTGGTGCAGATCGACCGGGAATCCCCCAATGTCGTCAGCTATAAGGATTTCGTGACGGAGAATGCGGACAGCGAACAGGTCGCGGTGCCGACCCAGGCCAAGGTACTGCAAAGCCGGACCCTGGCCCACCGCGTGATTGATCAACTGGATCTCCGACGCCACCCGATGTTCGATCCCGACCGGTCCCGGTCACCCTTTGACTTCCTTAAATCCCCCGATAAGAAAACCACTCCGTCCACGGTCAAAACGGCCAGTGATGAGGAAGATGTAAAGAAGGAGTCGCTGGTGGTGGACCAATTTCTAAGACAGCTTGACGTGAAACCCCAGCGGAGCAGCCGGGTGATTGAGGTCTCCTTCAGTTCGCCGGACCCGGAACTGTCGGCCCGAATCACCAATGCGCTGATCAATGGATTTATCGACCTCAATCTCGAATCGAAGTATGACGCCACCCTGAAAGCATCCGAGTGGCTTCTGAAGCAGTCCGTGGACCTGAAGGCGAAGGTGGAGAAAAGCGAAGAGGCGCTGGTCAATTACGCGCGCACCAACCAGATCATTTCCGTCGACGAGAAACAAAACATCGTAACCCAGAAACTCTCCAACCTGAATGAAGAGTTGACCAAGGCCCAGTCCGACCGCATCGCAAAGGAATCACTCTACCGCGAGATTCACTCTGCTGCGGGAGGAGATGTGAACCTGATTCGCGAGAATTCCTTGATCAAGACGCTTACCGAGCGCCAGGCCGACCTGGAACGTCAATACGCGGACCTGGCGGCCAAGTTTCAACCGGGTTGGCCGGCGGCACAGCAGATCAGGTCTCAACTCGAGGAATTGAAGAAACAAATCGCCTCCGAGACACAGCGCATCTTGAAGGGGATTGATGCCGATTATTTTACGGCTGTCAAACGGGAACAGCTGCTCCAGAACGCCCTGGATCAGCAAAAACTGGAAGCCAACGCGCTGAATGAGAAATCGATTCAATACAACATTCTCAAACGTGAAGTCGACACCAACAAGCAGCTCTACGAGGGACTCCTGCAACGACTCAAAGAAGCAGGAATATCGGCCGGGCTCAAATCCAGCAACATCCGGATCGTCGACCTGGCCGAAGTGCCCAAGGATGCCGTGAAGCCGAAAAAAGCAATGAACATCCTGTTGGGTTTGGTTGTAGGCCTGATCTTTGGTGTCGGAATGGCGTTCCTCCTGGAGTTCATGGATACCAGCCTTAAAACCCCCGATGAGGTGGAGCAGCTTCTCCGTCTGCCTTCGCTGGCACTGGTGCCGGCCCTTGTTCCTTCGACCTCACAGAAGATGCTGGCAGGCCGACAGAGTCTGTCTGGCCGGAATGGAAGCCCTCACGAAAGGCGCCATGCCATCGATCTCATTTCCCAGACCGAGGCGAAATCCATCGTCTCCGAGGCCTTTCGCACCCTGCGCACCTCGGTGCTACTCTCCACCAATGGCCATCCGCCCCGGAGCATTCTGATCACGAGCGCCGGTCCCGGAGAAGGGAAGACCAGTACTGCCATCAACCTCGGCATCACCCTGGCGCAAATGGGGAGCCGGGTGCTGATCATCGACTGCGATATGCGCCGGCCCCGTCTCCACCGGGTCTTCGAGATGCCGCCCGGGAATTCAGGCTTCAGCTCTTTCCTCTCGGGGAATGCGAAGCTGGTGCCCTTGATCGTGGAGACCGAGATTCCGAATCTCTATGTCATTCCCGCCGGCATCACTCCTCCCAATCCATCGGAACTGATCGGGTCGGAAATCATGAGGCAATCGCTGGAGATGCTGTCGGCCCACTTTGACCACGTCATCCTGGACTCCCCTCCGGTCATGTCCGTGACTGACACCACGATCCTCTCCACCCTGGTCGATGGGGTCGTCCTGGTGGTTCAGGGGGGAACCACGAATCGCGACGCGGCGGCACGCGCTGCCCAGCGGCTGCGCGATGTGGGCGCCCGCGTCTTCGGGACAGTCTTGAATAACGTCGACGTGAGTTCGGCGGACTACGATTACTACTATCACCAGTATTATTACTACTCCTACTATTCGGAAGAAAAAGAAAAGGACGGAAAGGCCGGGTAATAAGTTCGGTCTATTCGGTCTCTCCAGTCTCTTCAGTCTGTCCAGTCTCTTCAGTCTGTCCGGTCTTTTCAGTCTGTTCGGTCTCTTCAGTCTGTTCGGTCTATTCGGCCTGTTCAGTCGAGGGGTTTTGGATGGCTTCGCAAATATCTGATCAGGGCGGAGATCATCTTTCCGGTTTTTCCGGAATATTGATAAGCATAACTGAATTGCTCCTCTGCGATGTATCCCTGATCCAAGGCAACATAGAGGTGACTCTTGACTTCAGAAGCTGAGGCCATAGCAATATAAAGGAATTGGACGAATTCCCGACCGGCGCGGCGTTGGAATCCTTCAGCGATATTGGCCATTATGGAAACCGAGGCTCGTCGCATTTGATCACGCAATCCAAAGTCGCGATGAATTCCACCGCTCTTTGTCAAACCATAAATGAGCTTTGTTAACTCTCTTGCCTCCTGCCAGCATTTTAGATCTTCAAATCTATGGACAGTCATGTCAATTATCCAGGGGGAGTATTCTTGAAACGCTGGGGGACTCATAAGACATTACAACTCGTTGGCTCATTTTTGAATGCAATAACACCTGACCCTTCCCCGACCGAATGGACCGAACAGACTGACAAGACCGAATAGACTGAAAAGACCGAATTGACCGCTTCCCCTTGTCTTTTCCCCTCAAAATTATCGTCTTTGCCGCCGTTTTGATTCTCTGCCTGACCCTCGCCTATTTCACAGTCCGGAATTACACTGTAGAGACACTCCTCGATAGAGCCCCCACCAAGAGCAACCTCCTGGATCTGGATCGAACCGCACCCGACAACCCGTTTGTCAACGCAGCCCTCGGCCGACTGTATCAATATTCCGGCGAGGATTACGACTTGCAGCAAGCCATCACGCGCTACCTTCGCGCCTCAGCGGCCAACCCCTACGACTCCGGGACCTGGCAGAATCTGGCCAAAGCCTATGAGGCCTCGGGCCGTGTTGGAGACGCTGCTCGTGCGCTTCAAAATGCCACCGCAGCGGCGCCCTCCTCAACTGCAGCCCATTGGGCGATGGCCAATTTTCTTGTGCGAAACGCCTCCGATCCCACGCTCTTAACCGCAGGGCTCATGCCTTCAGTTGATTCCACCGGCAGGGAGCCGACGACCAACCGGGTCGACCGAAGCAAGGAACAGATGGAAGGCCCCGCGAAGTTTGAAATCTCGCCACAACTCGAAGGGATCCTTCTCGAAGAGCTTAAACGGACGACCGACCTTGATTCCGATTCACTGACAGATGCCTTGTCCCTGGCTTTCCGCGCGGGGATCGATCCCCGAATCACCTATCGGACCATCGTTCCCGGCGACGCGCCAGATCAATATGCTGCCATCAAGTGGTTCGCCGCCATGAAGGAGTGGGACACCGCTACCCTGGCGTGGGACAGCCTCTCGAATTCAGACAACCCCATCGAGATTCAGCAGACTATTCCTTACATTGATGCCCTCATCTTTAATGATCGCATTTCTGAAGCGACCGCGACGTGGTCGCGGGCACTCTCCCTCACCCACTATCTGGAAGCGACACTCTACCGGACCGCCCTCGATCCGATTGGTTCAGGGAACTATAGCCGGAACAATGGCATTACTTCCGACCTCTCTCATTCAACCCAGAATCTCATCTTCAATCCCACCTTTTCGCGCGAGCCGCTCAATGGGGGCTTTGATTGGCGGATCTTCGATAGTCGCGAGGTCCCGATTCGTATCGACAAGCAGACCTTTCTCAAGAATCGCCGTTCCCTTCGAATTGAATTCACGGGCAGTTCAAATCAGGATTTTGCACAGGTGTATCAGTACGTTCCGGTCAGACCGTCGACCCCTTACGATTTTTCCGTCTGGCTCAAGACCCAGGGAATTAGTACTGATCATGGCCCCTATTTTGAAATCATTGATATTCATCTTGCCGGCCAGAGTCCTCAATCCGCCGTGGTCCTCTTCCAAACGACGCAACTCTTGGGCGACAATGAGTGGACAGAACTGGACCAGCACTTTACGACGGGACCTTCGACTCAACTTCTGGTTGTTCGTCTCCGTCGGTTCCCCTCAACTAAATTCGATAACCTCATCAAGGGACGGGTCTGGATCGGGAATGTGGTGCTTGTGGAGAAGTGAAACGGTTTGTTCAGTCTGTTCGGTCTTTTCGGTCGTTCGGTCCATTCGGTCAAGAGTGCGCCGGCTTTATGACGGATCTGTTAAGTCTACGCTCCCGTCCCCTGGCCGAACCGACCGACTGACTCAACAGACCGAAAAGACTGAATAGACCGAACGACCGAATAGACCGTTTAGACCTAACCTCCCATGCTTAAATTTGTCCAATACGGAATTCTGGTTGTACTCGTTGCCTCGCCCCTGGCGTTCGGCTCCGTCGAGCCTTGGGCCTATTCCTTGATCAATCTGGTGGGCCTCCTGCTCCTGCTTATTTGGGCCTGCAACCGCCTCATCGTGCCATCCCCGGAGAGATCTGCCAATCCAGACGGCATGAACGGCGGTCCGGTCGGGCCAATAGAAATGGCTGAGCGGCGCGGAGGTGACAGAGCCGCCCGACAAAAGGGCATAGCACTTTACCTGTTGGCTGCCTTTATCGGACTGGTGGTTTTTCAGCTGATACCACTTCCGGTTTCTCTTGTCCGCCTGATTTCTCCTGCCCGTACCCATTTCATCGAAAAGCTCCATATGGTCAGCCCGAGCACTGTCCCATTGTCGGCAAACCCCTATTTGACTTCCATCGCCTTACTAAACCTCATCGGTCTGCTGGTCTATTTCTTCCTCCTCACACGTTTGATCGCTTCTTCGAGCGAACGGGTGACTATGCTGGACAGGCCTGACACTGAGACTGACCCAATGGCCGGGCTGAATGAACATCCGAGCCGATTCCGAGTTATCGCCAACCATGTGTACCGCAAATCCCGTCACGTCGCAGTGAGGAATTTATTTTTGAAGAAACTCACTCTTGTAGTGATCGCCATGGGTTTTGTGGTGGCGTTGTTTGGAATCATTCAAAAGCTTTCCGGCACTCAGGAGATTTATTGGTTTCGAAGGCTTACCCACGGGGGCTCCCTCATGGGTCCGTTTGTGAATCGGGATCACTTTGCGGGATATATTGAGATGAGCTTCGGCGTGACGCTGGGGCTCCTGCTTTTCCTGAAACGTAAGTCAGGTTATCGCTGGCTGTTGGGGTTGTCGGCGGTGTTGATGGGGGCAGCGATGCTTTACTCGGGATCCCGCGGGGGCGTCCTTTGTTTTCTCTTCGAACTGGTCTGTGCAGCAATACTCCTCTTCGCATTCCGGCCTGAAGGGTCACTTCGACTCAACAAACCTGAGAAACCGTCAACCTCAGGGCTTGTCATCCCCCTCCTGCTCATTGCGGTGATTCTCATGATTTCATGGATTGGTCCGGAAGCGGTCCTGGGCCGGTTGAATGAAGACGCCTCGCAGAACGACCGTCTTCCCGTTTGGCGTGATACGTGGGCCATCGTCAAGAGTTTCCCCATCTTCGGCTCGGGCCTGGGAACATTCCGGAGTGTTTTTCCCCACTACCAATCGAAGGATTTTCCGGTCCAGTTCTTGCAGGCCCACAACGACTACCTGCAATTACTCTCGGAGACCGGAATTCTGGGAGCGGGCATGATCCTGATCGCGCTCGCGACACTCGGATACCGCCCGTTTCGCGAACGAAGGATTTCCTCCCGACAAATCCAATGGCCCGAACACCGGGAGCGGCGAGGCTCTCTCAAGGGGGGGCATCATTTCAACCGGGCGGTCCGACTGGGGGCCCTGATCGGGATTTGCGGGATGCTTCTCCATAGCTGTTTTGATTTTAATTTGCAGATCCCCTCAAATGCCCTGCTCTTTATAACTCTCTACGCCGTGGTGTCGAGTTGACAGGGACAACAGAACCAACTCACGAACTGATGGATGGCACTGTTCTGACCAACTGACTGTTCTTCTCGCGATGGGAAAAAGACGCATCGCTCGACATCTCAAGTCAGGTCGCCTCATTTGACTTATTGGAAACAACTGATAGGAATCGAGGGTGGCGATTCGCTGGCCTCCCCGGGCTTGCGCCTGAGGGCCGGTATCGCGTGGAACTTCGTTGCAGTATTTTTCAATCAGGGCAGCACCCTCGCCATTAACATCGTGGTCGCCCGTTTGCTGGGGCGTGAAACCTTTGGCGAGTATGCCATGCTCTACAGCACCCTGGTGGTCATCTCGATCGTGGCGCAGCTGTCCACCGGATACACATCCACGAAATATGTCGCGGAGTTCCGAACCGTGGACAAGGAAAAGGCGGGGCGCCTTCTCACGCTGTGTTTTCTGGTCTCCGCCGTCTCGGCGGCCGTTGGCGCTTCTGCGTTGTTGTGGAGTTCATCCTGGATTGCCTCAGTGGTGTTGCGAGCCCCTCACCTGGTACTCGGGCTGAAAGTCGGGTCGGTTTTTTTATTTTTCTCGACCATCAACGGATATCAAATGGGGGCACTGGCGGGCCTGGAAGGATATCGAGGTTTGGCCAAGGCCGGTGTCGCCAGTGGACTGACCGCTCTCCTCGGTGTCTCACTCGGAGCTTACGCGTACGGTTTGAATGGAGCGATGATCGGGCTCGCCCTGACCGCCCTTCTCCGGTGTCTTCTCCACAACGTGTGGCTGCGCCGGGAGCTGTCCCGGCAGGGATTCGGCCTGCGGTTCGATGGGCTGGGGAACGAGGGTGCCATCCTTTACCGGTTTGCGCTGCCGGTGGCCATCATGACGTATTTGTCGTTCCTGACAATATGGATCGCGAATCTGCTGCTGGTGCGGCGGCCGAACGGGTACGCCCAGATGGCACTCTATAGCGCTGCGACCAGCATTCGGCTGCTTGTGCTTTTCCTTCCCAATGTGATCAACAGCGTCGGATTGTCGGTCCTGAACAATGAAAGGGGAAAGGGTGACCTGCGCCGCTACCGGGAGGTATTTCGAGTCAATGTCACCATGATTTGTCTGGCTGTCCTCATTCCGGCGATGGCGCTGGCGATTGGCGGGAACGTGGTCCTGGGTGTCTTTGGCCGGAGCTTTCACGAGGGCTACCCGGTTCTTGTCTTGCTGCTCCTCTCCACGATTCCGGAAGGCCTGAGCATGGGTCTATACCAGCTCATCCAGTCGCAGGAAAAAATGTGGCTCTCTTTTGCTCTCATTGTCGTTCCGAGAGAGATCGTGTTTGTGACGTTGGCTTATGCATTGACGAGGCAATACGGAGCGTTTGGTTTGGCGGGGGCCTATTTGATTGCCGTTACGCTCGGACTGGTGAGCCACTCCGCGATGGTTTTACAGCTCACTAAGAAACAAAACATAGCCGCCTTTGCATAGGGGGAGTTGGTCGCCTCCATTGGGATGATCGACGGAGGCTGATTCGGAAAGCGGGGTCGGGTTGAGCAAGACAGACTTGGTTGTTGAGTGCCTGCATGTGGAGCTTATCGAGAAGACACCCCTCAGAAGAACGGTTGGCCATTGAAAGGAGATAAGTGAATTTCGCCCGCACCATGCCCGGCTGGGAAGTCGTCTTTGTCTTCTTCACGCTGGTGCTTCTCTCCGTGGGCAGCCTGTATTACTTGAACAGTGTGGAGACCCCTTTCTCCATTTGGCTTCTGGTCTTGATTCCGGCGGTCCCGCTTTTCATGCTGGTGATGCACAAACCACAAATCGGTTTCTATTTGAGTGTTTTGTCGTTCATGTTGGACAGCCAGACAATTCCTGGCCCGATGAACCTTTCGGTCTCCAATGTTCTGCTCGTGGTGACTCTCGTTGCGATCTGCATTAGACGAGTGACTGCCTCCCGGACCCCATCGAACCGCGAATTTGGTCGCGTCGATAAGCCCACTCTCCTGTTGGGCGGCTGCCTTCTGGTGGCGGCCCTTCTGTCGCTGTTTGTGGCGCAGTTCCCGGAGACTGTTCTCCGCATGATGGTGACCCTCATGGGGGGGTTGACCGTTCTCTACCTGACCCAGGTGCTTTCGCCGGATTTGTCAAGGGTCGTGAAGATTGTCAAGTTCTATGTCTGGGGGGCGGTAGTTTGTGCCGGTCTGGGGGTCTTACAGTCGCTCCTGGCGGGACTCGATATCTACTCCTGGGGAATCAATTATTCCGAGGTCGGACGGTTCTCATTGCCGCTGCCTCGGGTGACATCAACATGGCTTGATCCGAACATTTTTGGCCTATTTCTGTTGCCAGCTATATTTTACGCGCTTGCCGTGTTAACCGGCAAAGTTACTCGGTTGGTGGTCGTTACGATCTTGCTTTCAGGGGTGGCATTGTCCTACTCAAGGACTGCTTGGACAAGCGTAGTCATCGGATTGTTGGTGTACTGGGGAGCCGGCCTTTTGAGTTCCAAGTCAAGCCGGCCTAGGAGTCTTCCGCACGCGGCACTGCGAGGGTATCTTGCTGTTCTGGTTCCCCTGGGCGTTGGGCTCATCGTCTGGCGAGCAGGAATTTGGGAATGGCTAGTCGATTTGAACCGAGAATCCGTGGACTTGCGAGTTGATCTGAACCTTGTTGCGTGGAGATATTTCCAGTCTTCGCCGATCTTTGGAATCGGGCCCGGGAATTTCTGGGAAATCTTCAATACCATTTCTCACAATTCATTCCTGGCAGTACTGGTTGAGTATGGCCTTGTTGGAGGCTTGGCTTGGTGTGTGATGCTAGGCATTACCACTTGGAGGGCGATGAAGATCATATTTGGGCGTGTAGATGAAGCTTTAAAACGCCTCATGCTTTGTTCAGTAGGTGCTTTCGTGGGGCTGCTGGCAGGCGGCCTTGCCATCGAAATTCAGAATGCCAAGTTCGTGTGGCTCACGCTCGCGATGATCACCGCACTCTCCTTACAGACACCCAGGGACCTGCTCACAGTGGTGCCTGGAGATCAACGAAGTCGTCCACATGCGAAAAATTAAGATCGTCTGGCTTTGCATGCCATTTGTCTGGCCCGGAGGAGGAACCCTTCGTCATCTGACTAACTGGACGAGGTCCATGGATTGGGATCGGTTTGAAGTAACCTTGATTTTAGGTGGGCCATTTCCCAAAGATGTTGCAAAAGCTAGGGAACACCTTGAATCCATCGGTCCTGTGCATGTTCTGTATCTTGACGGATTAACGCCGAGGAAACTGTTTTGGGGGGGCATGAAACAGTTGCAGGAGCGTTTGGTGGCCTTGAGACCGGATGTTCTGCACACGATCTTCATCCAAAGTGATATTGCCGGGAGCTTTGCCCGCCGAAAGGCCGGGGTCCCCGCGCACGTTTCCTCACTTGAAGGAGCACTTGTACCTCCGACTGCTCCCCTCCTCAAGCGCCAGGTCTACAAGTTAGGCTACGCTATCGTCCGGTCACATCTGGACGCGGTCATAGCAATTTCCGACGCGGTGGGCGATGAGGCCGCACGTGATTTCGGCATCCCGTTGGACCGAATAAGGACTATCCATAGCGGGATCGATCTGGACGAATTTCAACTCAAGCAGGGCTGGCCTTACTCCTCTGTCAACCCTCCCAAGACCGTAGGGATGATTGCTAGGCTTAGCTCCGAGAAATTGCCGCAGCTTCTCGTATCCGCAGCAGCTCGGGTATTGGCCCGTTGTCCCGGTGTTCATTTTGTATTTGTTGGCTCCGGTCCTGAAGAGATCCGCCTCAAGACCTTGACTCGTGATTTGAATGTAGAAAAACACTTTGAGTTTTCTGGCTGGTCTGACTGTGTTGGAAAAAGCCTACTGAACATGGACGTGTTTGTGTTCACCTCCAAGTTTGAGAAGTTCGAGGGCCTACCATGGACCGTACTTGAAGCCCAAGCGGCTGGCGTGCCCACAGTCGCCTCCGCGGTGGGAGGCGTTCCAGAAATTATAACCGATGGTCAAAACGGGCTGCTGTTGCGAGAAAATACCCCGGAGGAGCTCGCCGAGAAGATCGTATGGATGCTGGAGAACCGTGAGCAGGCCGCGGCAATGAGCAGAACCGGTCGTCGTCAGGTGGAGTCCCACTTTACGGCTCAAAGAGAAGTCGAAGAAATTCAGGCCTTGTACGAGAGTCTCTGCCCCTTCCCTCATATCCAACGGGCTGAACAGGTCTCTGTGGGCTAGTCAAGTTCCCCTGGCCTCAACGACGAATTGTGGAACGAAATGGAACCTCGAAGAATTCTTTTTGTCGAGCCGTATAACTGGGATTGTGGACCCCACCGGGTCTTGCGTGGTTTGATTACCCACCTGGACAGGACGCGCTTCATACCGGTCGTGGCCCTTCCCGCGCCGTGTGACATTGCTGAGGAATTTCTTCAACGGGGCGCAGAGGTGCGGTTCATTCCGGGAATAAGGACGATTCCGCGGTCGATCTCCTTGACCCGACAGTTCGGGTTCTGGGCGGACACTAGAAGCTCTGCCCACGATCTCGAAAACCTGATCCGGGCTGAGAGTATCAGATTGGTTCATAACAATTCGGAGGCTTGCTGGACCGGCCTGTTCGCCGCAAGGCGAGCTCACGTTCCCGCAGTTTGCCACCTCCTTGGATTGAGTGTCCTCTCTCCCGGTGTGGTGGGTCACATTGTAACCCGGACTCTGAACAAATATTCCCATGCTCTGATCGCCTGTTCCGGCCCTGTGAAGAAAGCCTACATGAAGGGAGGTGCCCGAGAGGATCTTCTGAAGGAAATTCATAACGGCGTCGATGTGGCACTCTTCGACCCGACGCGCGCGGCACCCGGACTTCGGAGTGAACTCGGCCTCCTGGATACACAACCTTTGGTCGGGATGGTTGCCAATTTTGATCCTCGCAAAGGGCATCACCTCTTCATTGAGGCTGCCGCATTGGTACTCCAGCGTATTCCACAGGCTCATTTCGTCCTGGTGGGTAATGTGCACTTCAAAGGCGGGGCCGATTACTTTGACCGAGTTCAAAGGCTCGTGGTCAAAAAGGGTTTGATGAAAACGATTCATTTCCTGGGTTTTCGTCCAGACCTTCCCGACGTTCTGGCCTCACTGGACGTTGTCGTTCAGCCATCTCTCACCGAGGCCGGTCCCCTAGCTCCCCTCGAGGCAATGGCCATGGGACGGCCGGTGGTAGCGACCGATGTGGGCGGGAACTCTGAAGAGGTAATTGACGGACAGACCGGCATCGTCGTCGCGGCTGGAAGCGCAGAGGCGATCGCTGACGCCGTGACCAGACTTGTTTCGGATCCGGCACTGGCTCATCAGATGGGAAAGGCCGGAAGAGATCGTGCTTTAGGCCTCTATACTGAAGGAGTCTTTGCACAAGAGGTGCAGCAATTGTACGACGTCCTACTTGGGCCTGGAATTGAGTTTAAAGACGGCGCGGGAGGCCGCACATTGTTGGCTGACCAAGAAGCGATCGAGTGCAAGCAGAAATGAAAAGGGTAGGATCACGGGAGACCGATAGCAGATGAAATTGCAGAATAAGAAAGTCCTGGTGACAGGCGCAGACGGATTTATTGGGAGTCATCTGGCGGAACGATTGGTTGGGCTGGGGGCAACGGTTCGGGCGATCGCCTATTACAATTCGTTCAACTCCTGGGGATGGCTAGATACAATGTCTGCGGAAGTACTGAATGATATGGAAGTGGTGACGGGCGACGTCCGCGACCCCTCTTTTGTGCGGCAGGCCGTGAAAGGGAACGATGTGGTGTTCCACCTGGCGGCCCTAATTGCCATCCCCTATTCCTACCAATCCCCGGGAAGTTACGTTGATACCAACATCAGGGGGACCCTCCATGTGATGGAAGCAGCCCGCGACCTGGGGGTCGAAAAGGTAATCCATACCTCCACTAGCGAGGTCTACGGAAGCGCCCAATATGTTCCCATCAATGAGGACCATCCGCTGCAGGGACAATCGCCTTACTCGGCATCCAAGATCGGCGCTGACCAGATTGCGCTTTCGTTTCATCTTTCATTTAATACACCTGTGGCCGTCCTGCGGCCGTTCAATACTTACGGACCGAGGCAATCACTACGGGCGGTCATTCCGACCATCATCACCCAGATCGCCTCCGGAAAAAACAAAATCAGCCTGGGGGCGTTGCATCCGACTCGGGATTTTAACTACGTTGAGGATACCGTCACGGCGTTCCTCGACGTCGCCGCAAGTGATCTAACGTCCGGAAAGGTGATCAATTCGGGAAGCGGCCGGGAGATTTCCATCGGCGATGTGGCGGGGGAGATCGCGCGTCTCATGAATTCGAATATTGAAATAGTTTGCGACAAGGACCGATTGCGCCCCGAACCCAGTGAGGTCCAGCGGCTGCGCGCCGACAACACGCGGTTGAAACAACTCACCGGCTGGTCCCCCCGCTTCACGCTCGAGACTGGCCTCGAAAAAACCATAGCGTGGTTCACTCAGCCGGAGAACCTGGCACGTTACAAAGTCGATATTTACAACCGGTAGAGGTCCTATGAGAGCAGTGATTCTGGCCGGAGGGAAGGGGACGCGACTCAAGCCGTATACCACCAGCTTGCCCAAACCCCTGATGCCCATCAACGGCGAGCTCCCGATCCTAGAGATCGTGTTGAAACAACTGAAGCGGGACGGCTTCACCCGCGTCACCTTGGCGGTCAGCCACCTCGCTGAGATCATCATGGCCTTCTGTGCCGACGGCAGGAAATGGGGACTGGCCATCGATTATTCCATGGAGAAGGCTCCCCTTTCCACCATCGGGCCGCTCACACTGATTGAAGACCTGCCGGAATATTTCCTCCTGATGAATGGAGACATCCTCACGGATCTGCGCTTCAATGCTCTGGTGGAGGCCCATGTCCAGAGCGGTGCCGACGTGACCGTAGGGACGTTCAAACGCTCCGTGAAGATGGATTTCGGCGTCATCGAATACGCCGACCGGTGCATATGCACCTTCCAAGAGAAACCAGTCTATCACTTCGATGTGAGCATGGGGATCTACGTCATCAACAGGAAGGTCATCGACGCCCTCCAGAAGAACCAGCCTTACGGGTTTGATAATCTGATGTTGGATGGAATCAAGAACGGCATGAATATGCGCGCGTTTCCCTATGATGGGTTCTGGTTGGATATCGGCCGGCCTGATGATTACGATCTGGCCAACGAACAATACGAATCGTTAAAGGACCGGTTTCTGTAAATGAAGAGAGTGTTGATTACGGGGATCCTGGGTTTTACGGGAAACTATCTCCTACCCCACCTCGTCGAACGAGAGGGGCCATCCGCAACCTTCTTTGGACTGGACATTCACGGCCAGGCAATGGCGGGGGTGGAGTATCTCTCCTGCGACATGGTGGACAGAGACGCGGTCAGGCGCGCCGTGGTAGAGATCCGTCCGGACGAGATTTATCACCTAGTCGGCAGTTTTACGAACAACTACGAGATGGATTATGCCTGCAACTTGAGTGCCACGAAAAACCTGCTGGACGCGCTCTACGAAAGTGGTTTTTTGAGAACAAAAATACTGGTGATCGGCTCAGCGGCAGAATACGGCCTCATTCACATGGAGGACAGCGTCACGGAAGAGGCACAGCTCGTTCCTTCCGATTTTTATGGCCTTACCAAGGTTTTTCAGACTTACTTGGCCCAAGGCTATGTCCGGTGGAAAGGACTCCACGTTGTCATTGCGCGGCCGTTCAATATCATTGGAAAGGGGATTAGCAACCGGCTTTTTGTGGGGCACCTGTACGAGCAGATTCAGGATTTCCGAAAGGGAAGGATCAGGTCCATTCCCCTGGGAGAATTAAACGGACGGCGTGATTTTGTCGATGTCCGGGATGTGGTGGCGGCCTATGCAATCCTCATGGAAAAGGGAACGGCGGGGAAGGTGTATAACATTGGAAGAGGAGAACTCATTACGATGGAGCACCTGCTTCATTTGTTCATGGAACGGTTTGGCATCCCTCGTGACTGTGTCTGGGAGACAAAGGAGGACCGTCGCGATGGGGGCAGCGCGAGTTTCAAAGCCGACAACGGGCGGCTGCGCGGACTGGGATGGGAGCCCACTATCGATTTGGCGATGTCGGTGCGGCTGATGTATGAGGCTGCCCAGTGAGGACGAGAGAATAGAGCGGCGTCTTTGGAGAATCCGGAGGTGGAACGTCCCTTCCTCTGGACCGCGACCGCTTTCAGCCTCATGCGGGGAATCGCGCGCTGAGAAGAAGCGGTAGAGGCACAACACTCACGGTATAAAGTGGGACAGGGAATGGATAAGCAATGAATATTATTGGTATTAATGCCTATCACGGCGATTCCGCTGCCGTCCTTTTTCAAAACGGAAGCTTGGCGTGTGGGGTGGAAGAGGAACGCCTGAATCGCGTGAAACACTGGGCGGGATTTCCGGCACTGGCAATCCAGACAGTCTTATCGGCGGCCCATCTGTCTGTGGGGGAGATTGAGCATGTGGCCATTTCGCGGGACCCGGGCGCTCACCTCTTCGATAAAGTTCTCTATACATTCCGAAATCGGCCTGGCTTTGATGCCATTAAGTCCCGGCTTGCCAATTACCGGAGCGTGCAGGGCCTCGGGGAGTTGCTCGCCTCCCTGGATCGGACCGGTGGGCGGATCCGGGCAAAGATCCATAACATCGAGCACCATCGCGCCCATTTGGCGTCTGCTTTCTTCTGCTCCCCCTTTGATGAAGCTGCTTGTCTCACCGTCGATGGCTTCGGTGATTTTCTCTCCTCCATGAGCGCAGTCGGAAGGGGGAACCGGTTGGAGATCCTCGATTCCGTCACTTTCCCGCACTCCCTGGGGATTTTCTACACGGCGGTGACGCAATTCCTGGGATTTCCGAAATATGGGGATGAATACAAGGTGATGGGATTGGCCGCTTATGGAACCCCCCGTTTCCTTCCCCAGATGAGAAAGATGGTTCATTCAATAGGAGAGGGCCAGTTCGAATTGAACCTGGATTACTTTATCCATTCCTCAGAAGGGGTGACGATGTCGTGGGCCGGGGGTGAGCCGATAGTGGGACCGCTGTGGTCAGCAGCATTTATCGAGGAGTTTGGACCTCCGAGAGAGCCGGGGGCCGACTTGACGGAGCGGAACCGCGACCTGGCGGCTTCCCTTCAAGCCATGTACGAAGAGGTTTTCTTTGAACGTGTCAACTGGTTACAGAAGAAAACCGGACTCAAGGCCCTCGCCCTGGCGGGTGGATGCGCCATGAATTCCGTGGCCAATGGAAAAATCTTCAACAAAACGGGTTTCTCGGATGTCTTCATCCAGTCGGCAGCGGGGGATGCAGGAACGGCGCTGGGGTCGGCTCTTTATGTCCGGCATCAGGTGCTCGAGAAGCCCCGTGATTTTATTATGGAGCACTCTTACTGGGGGCCTGAGTTTAGTGAAATGGAGGTGCTCGCGGCCGTTCAAAAGGCGCTGCCCGGCCTCGCCGGAGTGGACGAGTCCGCCGCTTTTGTGGATTCCGCCGCCACCGGAAATGGGGACAATGGTTTTGCGGCGCACAAGTACACAGATCCGGACATGCTGTGTCGTGACACGGCAGACGCGATCGCCAACGGAAAGATCGTGGGTTGGTACCAGGGCCGCAGTGAGTGGGGCCCCCGGGCGTTGGGAAACCGGTCCATCCTGGTCGATCCGCGGCGCCCGGAAATGAAAGAGGTCTTAAACTCTCGAATCAAGAGACGGGAACCCTTTCGTCCGTTCGCGCCGTCCATCCTCGAAGAACGCGTGGGAGATTACTTCGAGGAGTCTTATCCTGATCCATTCATGATCAAGGTGTATCCGATTCGAGCGGAGAAACGGGCGGAGATCCCTGCGGTGACTCATCACGACGGCACCGGCCGCCTCCAAACCGTTTCAAAGAAGCAGAATCCGCTCTATTGGAAGTTGATCAAGGCCTTTGAGGAGAAGACGGGCGTGCCGGTTGTTCTGAATACTTCGTTCAATGAAAATGAGCCCATTGTGAACACCCCCCAGGAAGCCGTCGCCTGCTTCATCAGAACACGGATGGATTGGCTGGTGATGGGGAACTGGGTGGTCGCGAGGGCGGACGGGCCGGTTGGCAAATGAGCCATAGCGTGATGCCGTATTCGGTTTCGTCCAGAGTGGGTTTTGAAGGCTGGTACAACGAAAGGCGACCCTGGGTTGATCCCTTGCCATGAACTTTGCAGCAAACAATGTGAATCCTGGCCTGACGTGGCAGGAACGCTATCTTGCGCGATTCTACGACCGGGAATCCGGATGGATTGATGGCACGGAAGAATTTCACAACCTTTGCACCCGGGTCATTCCGAGGGGAGGAAAGATCCTCGAGATTGGTGCAGGCCCCAATAACCCGACGTCGCAATTTCTATCGATACTGGGGGAACTCCACGGGCTTGATCCTGACCCAACAGTTCACGAAAACATGGCCCTGAAGAGCGCAAGACTCCTGACGGGGAATGAATTCCCATTCGAGACCGCGAGTTTTGATGCGTGCGTTTCCAACTATGTGCTGGAGCATGTCCAGAATCCCGCGTCGCATTTGCGGGAGGTCGGGAGGGTCCTGCGAAGCCTTGGTGTTTATGTTTTCCGGACGCCAAATCGTTTTCACTATGTTTCGTTGGTATCCTCGATGACGCCTCACTGGGTTCACGACTCCGTCGCCAATCGTCTGAGAAACTGTCCGGCCGGGGCGCATGACCCCTATCCCACTTTTTACAGAATGAATTCTCAGGGCGCCGTGCGCCGCCTCGCCGCGGGAGCGGGGTTCAACGTGGACTTACTTCGGATGGTCGAAAAGGAACCCTCCTACGGAATGTCCTCCCGAGTATTGTTTCTGGCCTTCATGACGTACGAACGGGTCGTGAATTCAATGAATCTGGCAGCCGGCCTGCGAGCCAATATTTTCGGGGTGCTTCGGAAAGGATCATAGAGTTTGTGGTTCAGTTGATATGCCACAGATTGGCATGAACGCCCAAGCTCGGCATCACTTTGAGATCTCCTAACAGATGGCTCGTAGTTTCGGCGTGGAGCCCCCTCGTTGGCACAGGCCTCTTGGAATTCAGAGTGGACGGGTATATTCACGAGTCTTGCTTGGAGTGGAATGAAACCAGCGGTTTGATGTGTCCCGTCGGAGAGCTCTCATGCAGGCTATTTGATTTTCAACCAATCTTTTATGGAAAAGACGCTTAAGTACAGGGAAGCCGTTAAACTCCTTCAGGATCGATTTCCTTTTGAAGAGTATTGTGTGCAAGCTTCCGAAGGGAGTAGTGCGTACTCCAACATCGCCCTCACGTGCCGCCGTTATTTGAAGCCAGGAAGCAGGATTCTGGACTTTGGATGCGGACCCTGTGACAAGACCGCCTTGCTACAATTCTTGGGGTTCCAGTGCTCTGGTTATGACGATCTTTTAGACCACTGGCACATGATACCGGGAAACAGAGAGAAGATTATCGCGTTCGCCAGGGAATGTGGTATCGAGCTCCAGGTGGCAGGAAGTAATGGAATATCATTTGGAAGGAACACCTTCGACATGATTATGCTCCATGACGTATTGGAGCACTTGCACGACTCTCCCCGCGATCTTATGAACGATCTGCTTGAACTCGTGAAGCCCGAGGGTTACTTATTTGTAACGGTTCCTAATGCCGTGAATATCAGGAAGCGGTTAAGTGTTCTTTTTGGGAGAACAAATTACCCTAGCTTTGAAGACTACTATTGGTATCCTTCAGCGTGGAGAGGACACGTCAGGGAGTATGTCAGAGAGGATCTCATAAAGCTCTCGAAATACCTTAACTTGGAGATAGTCGAGCTGAGAGGCTGCGATCACATGTTGCACCGGTTGCCTGTGGCATCTCGACCTGTCTATGTTCTACTGACGGCCATCTTCAGCGGTTGGAAGGATTCATGGATGCTTGTTGCCAAGAAGAAGAGGGGCTGGGCGACGAACAAGACTCTACCGGAGGATGAACTGGCTTGTATTCTGCGGAGGGACACGCCTTACAAGTATGCAGAATAGAAATCCGGTATCCCCCGAGACCTGCGGTTTTCCCGTGACCAGGCGCGCAGGGATTTCTTCTCTACCTGAATTGGGTAAGCGTGAGCAAACCGTTTGGGCTCCCAAAGTCATTGGTGCTTTGTTAACGAAGTCCTGGAATTAGAAGGTTTCTCTTAAAGACGATATCGTCTAAAGACGAAGGAGAATGGGTTCATACGCGCTCTCCCCTCCCCTCATAGTCCAATCCAATTAGCCGGCCCCCTCTGCAACGACTGGGTGCACTGTGGATCACTGTTCAATGAGACTCGGCCATGGCCATCGATGCTCAGAATCACCGTTGAATAGAAGGATAATTCAGCAGGGGCTGCGCCGTCCTCCCTCCCTGCGGATGGAAGAGGATAACCTGAAATGAATAGCTACCTCTTTGCCTTTCTCGTCGCGCTCGCGGGCTCGCTGTTCTTGACCCGCACAGTGAGGAACTGGGCCCGGAACCGAGGGTGGGTCGATCTTCCCGACTCAGTCCGCAAAATGCACCCTTCTCCGGTCCCCCGCGTGGGCGGGATTGCCATTTATCTTTCGATGCTCATCGCGCTTCTGCTCGTGTGCCTGCTCCCCACGAATGTGGCGAAGAATCTCAAGGAGAACTTCGTCTCGGCGGTGACAATTCTTGGCCTCGTCGGACTCATGATGCTGGTGGGCTTATGGGATGATTTGAAGGGCCTTTCCGCCTGGAGGAAGTTTTCAGCTCAAATCCTGCTGGCAGTGGCATCCTGGGCGCTCGGTTTTCGAATCCTCGAGAGTTGGGGGCGCGCCGGAACAATCCATCCCCTGGGTTTACTGTCCCTGCCGCTGACCATCATTTGGATTGTAGGGGTAACGAATGCCTTTAATCTGATTGATGGCATCGATGGACTTTCGGCGGGCGCGGCCTTGTTCGCCATGATCTCGATGATCGTTTTATCGATCGCCAATAACATTCAACTCTCTCCGATCCTCTTGGTCGCATTAGCGGGCGCGACGCTGGGTCTCCTCAGGTATAACTTCAATCCCGCTTCGATCTTCCTGGGTGACTCCGGTAGTCAGTTACTGGGGTTCATGTTGGCCCTGCTGGCGATTCGCAACTCCCAGAAGAGCCCCACCGCCTTTGCGATCGCCGTACCGATTGTGGCTTTTGGCCTGCCCGTGGTGGATACCGCCATGGCTATCCTGCGCCGGTTCTTAAGCGGCAAGCGGATTTTTTCAAGCGACCGGAAGCATATTCATCATGTCCTGATGGAGCGGGGGCTGACGACACGTGGCGTGGTGATTCTCCTCTATGGAGTGTGCGGCCTGTTCGGTTTGATTTCTTTGCTTTTCATTAATCCCGTTGGAAAGACAGCGGGTCTCATCCTTGCCATCCTCGGAGCATGCGTGTGGTTCGGAATCCAGCAGTTGCGCTATCCCGAACTGAGAGAGATGAGCGCCCATTTTTCCCGGAGCCTCATGAATCAACGGAAGCTCATCGCGGGCAGTGTGGCCGTGGGAAAGATGAAAGAGGGGATCCGTTGCGCTCGGGGGTTGGAGGAGTTCTTGCAGACGGTATCGATGGGGCTCGAGCAGTTGAGCTTTTCGCGGTTCGAGTTGCGACTTCCAGCACAGAACAAATCAACCATCTCCCTTGAAGGGCCGTGGAAGGTGATCCCCGACGGACCGGGACAACTCGTCCTCCAGTGGACCTCCCCTTGCCTGAGCTGCAGTCTCTACCAGGATCCTGGACAATCTGGTCAAGACAGAATAATTCCCGATCGGGAAGTGGCCCCGGGGTTGTCGGAAGGATCTCTAGTTCAGTTGAAGCCACGCGCGTCATCCTGCAACGAATGCGATGTAATGAATGGCTCGCTGTTTCCCAACGAGTTGCGCGAGGCAAACAAGAGGGGAACAGCACATTTCAAACTGGAATACGACCTCCACTTTGGCGGATCGGGCGATTCTCCCGGGGTTAATTACCCGGTCAGTCAGGGGGGATCAATCATCTTCTATCATCCCGCCCTTTTGGAGTACCCCGTCTCAGCCATGTCCGTCCTAAGCCAAAAAATGGGACAGGAATTTGAGGTGGCGTTACAGAGGATCATCAAGAAACCAATCAACAATTGACCGCATACAAATCTGTACCATTTATTTTGTCTCACCGCTCCGCCCGCCCTCGACGATTACTGAGTTTCACTGGGTCTTGCAAGCAAGAAGCTTGAGATTAAAGCCCCAGAGAATAGTAGATGTTTCAAGGGCTCCGGGGTCTTGTCCTTCCGTCTTCGGCTTTTTCGGATCCTCTATACTTGAGTCTAATCGGTCCGTATGGGAGCCGAAGCAAGGTCTTTTCTCCTTTACCCGATCAGCATGCCGTCAGCTCCCGAAGTGGAGGAGTTGACAATTCCAGCCACAGGCGAAATGACACAGTTGCAGGCGGTTCGCGAATCCATGCACCTTCCTACGGCGCTCGTTCTCTACCACTATCTCTATCCCGATGATGTAGTGAGCGCTATCCATTTCACCGAATTGTCTACGGGCCTGGCTGCAAAAGGCTGGCGTGTAGTAGCGAGCAGTTCTAACCGGTCATGCCGGACCGAGCGGCGCAAATTCGCAAGACGGTCCGTCTGGAGTGGAGTGGAGTTTCACCGTATCTGGCGGCCGCCTTTGGCGCAGGCGTCCAGATTTGGAAGAATGGTGAATACGCTCTGGATGATCGTCGCCTGGAGTCTCCTCGCGCTGAATAGGAGCATTCGGCCCGACGTGCTCATCGTTGGAACTGATCCTGTCCTCAGCCCTCTGATTAGCATCGTCTGGAAGAGATTGCGTCCCCATGTCAAGCTTGTGCATTGGTGTTTTGATCTGTATCCAGAAGCCGCAGTTGCGGACGGATTGTTGCGGGAAGGTTCTCTATTGGTACGGCTCTTCAAGAATCTTATGCGAAGCGCCTACCGGAATTTCAATCTCATCGTTGATATTGGCGTGTGCATGCGCAAGCGATTAATGCAATATGGGTTCAGGGCGGCAGCGGAAACGATAGCTCCATGGGCTCTTGTAGAATTGACCACGCCGGCCCCCATTCCAGTTGCTGAGAGGTGCGAACTGTTCGGCGACAGCACCTTGTGTCTGTTGTATTCAGGGAATTTCGGCCGGGCGCATGCCTGGGAGGGTATTCCAGAAATCGCCGAGGCGTTGCACCCGGCCGGCGCCCGGATAGTGTTCAGTGTGCGAGGGAACGCGGTCGTGGAGCTTCGCGAAGCACTTGACCGCGCTCGGGTGCCAATCGGCTGCGTCGCTTTTGCTGGAGCAGAAGGGCTCATTGCGAGGTTGAGTGCCGCCGATATCCATATTGTCAGTCTTCGTGATGAATGGACGGGAACCGTCGTTCCCTCGAAGTTCTTTGGGGCATTGGCCGTGGGCCGCCCTGTGCTCTTTGTGGGCCGCGCCGATTCGGCCATCTCCAAGTGGATCACACAGTGGGAGGTGGGGTGGGTCTTAGATCCCTCGCGGAGCGGGAAGCTGGCGGGTGAGCTCCTGCAATGGTCGCAATCCCCTGAAGCAAAACTCCGACTCTTTCAGCACTGCCACGATGTCTATAGACGGGAATTCTCCCGCGAGCAGGCAATTGATCGCTGGGACAAAGTATTGCGGGCCCTCATATCGCAGCGTGATGCGCCCACATAACTGTGACCTCAGTCCGAGCGAACGCCGTCTTGTCTACGTGAGAGAAAAGCTCGCAATCTGACGCCGGGCGGCCACCTGTCCCTCAATCCACCTGTAGGTACAACGTAAGCCCTCCATAAGGGGCGTTGACGGCGCCCATCCCAATTTCGCAGCGATCAGGCGATTGTCGGAATTTCGCCCCCGCACACCCAGCGGTCCTGACACATGAATGATATTCAATTTTTTTCCTGCGATGGCCATAACCATTTCGGCCAAGTTATTAATGCTTACCATCTCCTCAGATCCAATGTTCACTGGACCGTTGAAAGTTGACTCCATCAGGCGCCGTACCCCTTCGAGACATTCGTCAATGTACAAAAACGAGCGAGTCTGATTGCCGTCTCCCCAAATCTCAATGCAATCGCCCTCCCGTGCCTCCGCTACCTTGCGACAGATAGCAGCAGGTGCCTTCTCGCGGCCCCCGTCCCATGTGCCCTCCGGGCCAAAAATATTGTGAAATCTCGCAATATGTACCTCGATGCCATAGTTCCTCATATACGATAGATAGAGCCGTTCGCTGAAGAGCTTTTCCCAGCCATATTCACTGTCCGGCGCCGCAGGATACACGGAGTCTTCAGAGCAAATCGGATTGTCTCGGTCTCTTTGGTTATGCTCGGGATAAATGCAGGCGGACGAAGAGTAGAAGAGCCGCCTCGCTCCAGCCAGGCGCGCAGCTTCTAGGATATTCAGGTTTATCGTCGCTGAGTTGTGCATAACTGCCGCGTCATGGTCGCCTGTGAAGATGTATCCAGCGCCACCCATGTCGGCAGCAAGTTGGTAAATCTCTTCGACTCCCTCAACCACGTGCGCGGCGACACTTTGGTCCCTAAGATCTCCAATAATGAACTCGTCGGCAGCCGTCTCAGCAAATTCAGGGTTTTTGAGGTCAACGCCACGAACCCAGAACCCCTCTGCTTTAAGGCGCCGAACCAAATGTCCACCTATAAAGCCTCCCGCTCCGCCAACAAGGACTCGTCTCATAGTTTTATTCTCCCGCCTTCGTTGCAAGCTTATTCAATCAAGCTTTCAACAGTGGGTCAAGTCTCTTTTCTTTGGATAATGTAGCGGTCGTTTAGAGTTCGAAGTCCACCTCTCCCGGCCGCATGAAACTGCCGCTGCCGCCAGGGGGAACGGATCGCCAGGATTAGTGACCTTTTATCATCCTGCGTCTGTGGAATATCCCGTTTCCGCCATGTCCGTTCTGAGCCAGAATATGGGATTGGAGTTCGAGACAGCATTGCAGAGGATCCTGAGCAACAATAATTGACGATCGCGCCCTGGGTTCGATTAGGCCTCTGAGTTAATGGTTCCTTTATGATTTGATCTGCCTTTTTGTTCGACCGATAAGAACTTCCACCCACGAGACCGAGTGGGAAAGAAAAGTCAAAGCCCCGGGATCTCACAGATCCCGGGGCTTTTTGTTTTTCCAGACCGGGACTGTCCCTGGGGACAGTCCCTTTTCCGGTCGTGAATCAGCAACGTTCGGCCGGACTTTCGGATTTGAAGGCTTGAACATCCTCACCACAGGGTCGCGGAGTCCTTTCCTCGATTGGCTACCCGGAGCTGAGATTTCAAATTTGAGATCAGGTGCTCCTCCTTCTGGATCCTGGGTCTCTGTTGTGGCGATCATTTCATGCCTTGAGCCAGTTCTTATGGCTTGTGGGATGGTACATTGTTCAGTGCTCCATCGGTCTGTTCAGCCCCCTCCCCCATTAAAACCACTAAGTTCATCTGCCGTTTCCAACTGTTCGGTTAGTTTTTTCGCTAGTATTTGGCCCTTTCTTCCTCAGGTTTCATTTCGATTCACAATTACATTGATTCTGTTTCGAATATGTACATTTTTAGATGGGCTTCTGTAGGGCTGATATTATTTCGCTTGATCCATTGCGAAAAAAGTTTTTTTGATCAAGTTGAGGCGCGTCTATGTTTTCTCTAATATATTCATTAATTTATAAGCAAGCTATGGTCGTAGCATAGAATTCGTCTTCGTGATGTTGCGGAAAAAGAGGCTTTTCTGGATGGTTATTTGCTTTTTGGATCCGTGTGAATGAGTTGGGTTGCTTCGGATCATAAATGCATTCGTTAATGAGAGTTCGTTACGAGAATCGCTTGGAAATCATTTTCTATCTGATTGAAGTTTATTTGTTAATGGGTTTTTAATACAGCGTCATACGGAACAAATGCTCTCTGATTCGCGGCGCTTATACCTCTTGTTCTTGACTCAAGCCGGAAGGCAAATGAGTGTAGACGCTTCCCTGAAATCGAGTCGCAAGGTGCTTAAGTCATGCGAATTTCAGAGAACGACCCCTCTAAGGAAAATGCGAAAGAAGAGAAAAAACAACTGAAATACTTCCAACGGAGCGCACCTAAATCCTCAATGCAAAGGTGCTTAGAGGTAGTAAGCGTTGTCTGGAGAGCTCAAGGGCATGGCAAGAATGCATATTGATTTCATTGTGTTAGCAAAGCGGAAAGGTTGCAGAGAAGTACTTGGATTAATGCATCTCGGGAATACCAAGAGTGAGCACTTTTGCACATTTTGGAAAATGATTTGCTTGATGTGACGTTGAACACTATTTGTGCACGGTTCTAAAGGAGTGCACGTCGCTCTTCACTCGGCCCGCAAGGACCCATCTTTAAGGGCCATTTTCTAACCGCAGTTTGTAAGACGGGGCTAAAAGGGTACCGCTCGAGGTGTGCCCAAAATGTGGGTGAGCGGCCATCAAGGTTAACTTCAGTGCGCGGTCAATTCGAGAGGAGAACAAAGATGAGCACTTCCAGGGGGCGTCGTTATCAAATCGGGGGGAGATTGAGCTGGCTAATACTGGGAATTCTGCTGCTGACATGGAACCTCGGTTCGATGGGGATCCTTATGGCGGCCGGCAGATGTACCGCGCCGACCTTCTCTACAGCCGTAAACTTAACTGTTTCAGCAAGCCCCAGCGCAGTGATCGTGGCTGACTTTAACGGGGATGGCAAAGCCGATCTTGCAATTGCAGACCAGGTGTCCAATACGATCGCGATCCTTCTCGGCAATGGGAATGGCACCTTCGGGGCCCCGATCGTCACCTCCGCGGGGGGCTCGACGCCCCTGGGTTTAGCTGCGGGCGACTTTAACGGGGATGGCAAGCTCGACCTGGTGGTGGCGAACGGTGGTGTTCAGGGAGGAAAGAACCCTATCCCTGGCAACGTGGCGGTCTTGCTCGGCAACGGGAACGGCACGTTTGGAGCGGCCAGCACCTTCGCGGCCGGAAACAAGCCCCTCGCAGTCGCAGTGGGTGACTTCAACAAAGACGGCAAGCTCGACTTGGCCGTCGCAAACGGCATTAACTCTACCCCCCGGAACGATATCACCATTTTCTTCGGCACGGGTCTTGGGACATTCGGGGCGGGCACTGCCCTTTCGACCAATGGGAATCCCTCTCAAATTATCGCCGTTGATCTCAATAATGATCTGAACCTGGATTTGGTAGTGCCGCTCGGTGGCACGGCTACGGGTAGCGTAGGAATCTTGAATGGTAGCGCAACTGGAACTTTTGCTGGGGTGCGAAAGACGACCGTTGGATCCACTTCCGCGGCTGTAGGGGATTTTGATAATGACGGGGTCCTTGATCTGGTGGTTGTCGACTCAACCGCCACGACCGGCACGGCGGTCATTTTAGAGCAAAACCCAATCGGCACTTTCACTCCTTTGGCGGGTGCACCGGTGGGGAGCGCTCCAATTTTCGTCGTCTCGGGTGACTTTAACAACGATGGAAATACGGACGTCGCGGTGGCAAATTCAGGGACCGGCACTGTCACCGTTCTGCTGGGTACCGGGGCCGACGCTTTTCTTACAGGAGTGGATTTCGTCACAGGGCTAACTCCCTCCGGAGCTGCTGTTGGAGACCTCAATGGGGACGGTCTGCCCGACCTGGCGGTGACGAACTCTGGTGCAGGGACCGTTTCGATCCTCCTGAATGCATGCGGCACCACCACCACAGCAGTGACCTCTTCACTGAATCCGTCGATCGTGGGCGATTCCGTCACCCTCACGGCCACGGTGACCCCGGTGGGTGGAGGAGGATCGCCTACGGGTACGATTACGTTCAAGGATGGTGCAACGATCATTGGCACGGTGCCAGGGATTGTTGGAAGCGCCTCGTTGACCGTTTCGACCTTTACGGCCGGCAGTCACTCCATTACCGCAGCTTACGGTGGAGATACGACTTTCAGTGCGAGCACCTCCCCGGCGCTGACCCAAACGGTGAGCGCGCACGCCACAACGACTGCCCTGACTTCGTCATTGAATCCTTCCAATGTCGGGCAGTCCGTCACTTTGACAGCAAACGTAACGAGTACAGGAGCCGGCACGATCACCGGGACTGTCACTTTTCATGATGGTGCTGCGACGATCGGCGCGGGCACCATCTCAGGCGGCACAGCGACATTGATTCTTACCACGCTGACGGTCGGCACCCATTCGCTGACGGCCTCTTACCCGGGCGACGGTGCCTTCAACTTCGGCCCGAGCACCTCCGCTCCAGTCAGTCAGGTGGTCAACCCGCTTCCGACGACGACGGCCTTGACCTCGTCACTTAATCCTTCGAATAGCGGCCAATCCGTAACCTTCACGGCAACCGTCTCGACAACAGCGACCGGGACCCCCACCGGCTCGGTGACCTTCAACGATGGAGCGACGGCCCTGGGCACCGGGACGCTCACGGCCGGCGTCGCGACCTTTTCGACTTCGATTTTGACCGCCGCGACTCACTCCATTACCGCGGTCTATGGCGGAGATGCAACATTCGCGCCAAGCACCTCGACAGGGGTAAGTCAGGTGGTGAACAAAAATACAACGACCACGGCGTTGACTTCGTCGCTCAATCCCTCGAATGTCGGGGATGCGGTGACGCTGACGGCGACGGTGACCAGTGGCGGGACGGGAACCATTACCGGCACGGTGACGTTCAACGACGGAGCGACAGCGCTCGGCACGGGAACAGTCACGGCCGGCGTGGCGACCTTTGCAACCTCGGCGCTGACAGCCGGCACGCATTCCATCACGGCGGTCTATGGCGGCGACGCGGCGTTCAGCACGAGCACCTCAACCGCCGTCAGCCAGGTGATGAACAAGAACGCATCCACGACGGCGTTGACCTCCTCGCTCAATCCCTCCAATGTCGGGCAGTCGGTGACCTTGACGGCGACGGTCAGCAGCACAGCGACCGGGACACCGAGCGGGACGGTGACCTTTAATGATGGAGC